>JAQFVJ010000407.1 GCA_029439525.1 Caballeronia sp. BR6202001591004 | reverse complement strand
TGCGTCTGCTGAACGAGCCAACGGCGGCGGCGATCGCCTACGGGCTCGATAATGGCGCGGAAGGTTTGTACGCCGTCTACGATCTCGGCGGCGGCACCTTCGATCTGTCGATTCTCAAGCTCACGAAAGGCGTCTTCGAAGTGCTCGCGGCAGGCGGCGATTCCGCGCTCGGCGGCGACGATTTCGATCACGCGCTGTATCGCCATGTGCTCGCCGAGGCGGGCGTGTCGATCGACTCGCCGGAGGACGTGCGCCTGATGCTCGATCGCGTGCGCGCGGCGAAGGAAGCGCTGTCGGGCGCGCCGGAAACGCGCGTGCAGGCGACGCTTTCGACGGGACGCGAAATCGATGTCGCGATCACCGAAACGCAATTCGCCGCGCTGACCGAATCGCTCGTCACGCGCACGCTCGGGCCGACGAAAAAAGCTCTGCGCGATGCCAAGGTCACGCCGAAGGACATCAAGGGCGTGGTGCTGGTCGGCGGCGCGACGCGCATGCAGGTGATTTGCCGCGCGGTCGAAAACTTCTTCGGCCAGCCGCCGCTCGTCAACCTCGATCCGGATCAGGTCGTCGCGCTCGGCGCAGCGGTTCAGGCCGATCTGCTCGCTGGCAATCGCCGCGGCGAAGGCGATGACTGGCTGCTGCTCGATGTAATCCCGCTGTCGCTCGGCGTGGAGACGATGGGCGGCCTCACCGAAAAGATCATTCCGCGGAACTCGACTATTCCGACCGCTCGGGCGCAGGATTTCACGACCTTCAAGGACGGCCAGACGGCGATGGCGATCCACGTCGTGCAGGGCGAGCGCGAACTCGTCACCGATTGCCGTTCGCTCGCGCGTTTCGAGCTGCGCGGCATTCCGCCGATGGCGGCGGGCGCGGCGCGCATCCGTGTGACGTATCAGGTCGACGCGGACGGACTGCTGTCCGTTTTCGCGCGCGAACAGACTTCGGGCATGGAAGCGTCGGTGGTCGTGAAGTCGTCCTATGGTCTTGCGGATGACGAAGTCGCCCGCATGCTCGAGGAGAGTTTCCAGACCGTGGAAGTCGACATGCGCGCCCGCGCGCTGAGCGAGGCGCAAGTGGAAGCGGACCGTCTGGTCGAGGCGACGCATGCCGCGATCGAAGTGGACGGCGAATTGCTCGATGACGCCGAGCGCTTCCAGATCGAAACGATCGCGGCCGAACTCGCGGCGCTGGCGAAGGGCGATTCGCCCGAGAAGATCGAGGACGCGACTAAGACGCTCGCCGCCGCTACCGACGAATTCGCCGCGCGCC
>JAQFVJ010000406.1 GCA_029439525.1 Caballeronia sp. BR6202001591004 | reverse complement strand
CACAGCACGCGCCGTTCCGGCGACGTCGGCCGGACGATATGGCGCCACCGCCATCGGCCTGCATTGGGTAATCGCGCTGCTGATCATCGGCGGGTTTTATCTCGGCTGGATCATGACCGACATTCCCGGCTTCACGCCGACCAAGCTCAAGTATTTCTCGTGGCACAAGTGGATCGGCGTGACGGTGTTCGTGCTCGCCTTGCTCCGGCTCGTCTGGCGCGTCACGCATCGCGCGCTGCCGATGCAGGGCGGCATGCCGGGCTGGCAGAAAGGCGTCGCGCATCTCACGCACTTCCTGCTTTACGTGCTGATGCTGGCGATTCCGGCATCCGGCTATCTGTATAGCTCGGCGTCGAACATTCAGGTGATGTATCTCGACGTGTTGCCGCTGCCGATGATTATCGGGCCGGACAAGGCCTTGAAGGCGACGCTGCGCATCGTGCATATCGGGCTGAATTACACGCTGCTCGTACTGGTCGTGCTGCACGTGCTGGCTGCGCTCAAGCATCATTTCGTCGATCGCGACGGCCTGCTCGGCAGAATGCTGCCGTTCCTACGCTAAGCGGATTGTTTCCTCGCCGTTGGCGGGACGTTTCCCGCCGGCTGATTGTTCTCGGCTTCTTTTGATTTCCAATACCGGTTTGCCGTTCGGACCGACCAAAACAAAGCAAAGGCGCACATGAAATTGAAACTGAATCGTTGGATGCTGGCAGCGTACGCCGCCACTTCGCTGGCGCTGGCGCTGGCCGCGGGCGCGCAGGCGCAAGTGGACATGAGCAAGAGCACGGTGATCGCAACATCGAAGCAGATGAACGTGCCGACCGACGGCAAGTTCAACAAGTTCACCGCGCAGATCGCATTCGATGCGGCCAAGCCCGCAGCGGGCAGCGCGAATCTGTCAATCGACACCGGCAGCTTCGATCTCGGCGACAACTACAACAAGCAGGTGCGCGGCGCGGAATGGTTCGATTCGGCGAAGTACCCGAACGCGACGTTCGTTTCCAGCGCGATCGCGCCGGCGGGCGGCAACAAGTTCAACGTCACGGGCAAGCTGACCATCAAGGGCAAGTCGCAGACGGTCACGATGCCGGTCACCGTCACGCAGGCGGGCGCGACCGAAACCTTCGACGGCGCGCTGCCGATCAAGCGCACGCAATACGACGTCGGCACGGGCGAGTGGAAGGACACCTCCATCGTCGCGGATGAAGTCGTCATCAAGTTTCATATCGTCGCCGCGAAGAAGTAAGCGGCGCTTCGTTGAGTCAACTGTTTAAGTCACCCTCGCGCGTATTCGGCGTATCTTAGTATCTAAGTCAGGAAAAGAACTTGAAGAAACTTTCCATCATCGCTGCGGGCACGCTCGCACTCGGCATGTCGTTCAGCGCACTCGCCGCCGACACGTACAAGCTCGACCCGAACCACACCTATCCGAGCTTCGAGGCCGACCACTTCGGCGGCGTATCGACCTGGCGCGGCAAGTTCAACAAGAGCAGCGGCGAAGTCGTGCTCGACCGTGCGGCCAAGACCGGCACCGTGAACGTGACGATCGACATCTCGTCGGTCGATACGGGCAACGACAAGCTCAACGAGCATCTGCAAAAGACCGAGTTCTTCGATGTCGCCAAGTACCCGACGGCGGAGTACAAGGGCACGTCGATCAAGTTCGACGGCGACACGCCGACCGAAGTCGTCGGCTCGCTGACGATGCACGACGTGACCAAGCCGCTGAACCTGAAGATCGAGCACTTCAAGTGCTTCATGAACCCGATGATGAAGAAGGAAGTATGCGGCGTGGAAGCGACGACGACCTTCGATCGCGGCGACTTCGGCATGGATTACGGCAAGTCGTATGGGTTTAGCCTGAAGACGGTGCTGCATGTTCAGGCGGAAGGGGTGAAGCAGTAAGCGCGTTTCGGAAGCCAGAAAGCAAAATGGCCGGTCTTCACAGATCGGCCATTTTTTGCGCTATACGACGCGTTGACTTTAAACCTGCGCCCCCGCATTCGGATCGTACTTGTCCTTCTTTTTCTTCACGAGATCCTCACGCTTCACGCCGAACCACATAGCCAGCGCCGCCGCCACGAACACCGACGAGTAGATACCGAACAGAATACCGACGGTGAGTGCCAGCGCGAAGTAATGCAGCGTCGGGCCGCCGAAGAAGAACATCGACAGCACCA
>JAQFVJ010000405.1 GCA_029439525.1 Caballeronia sp. BR6202001591004 | reverse complement strand
GCACCCCGCCGCCGGCTGGGGCGCGCTGAAGCAGGTCGCCATCAACCTGTCAAGGAGAAAGTGGCGGCGGCAACTACAAGACGCTGTTCAAGCAGAATCAGCCCGATGGCTTCGATTATCCCGACTGCGCGTGGCCGGATCGCGAACACGCGTCGACTTTCGAATTCTGCGAGAACGGCGTGAAGGCCGTCGCCGCCGAGGCGACCAGCAAGCGTGTCACGCCGGCGTTCTTTGAAGAGCATACGGTCCACGTCGCTGATGGGCCAGAGCGACTACGAACTGGAGCAGCACGGCCGCCCACCGATCCGCTCGTCTACGACGCGAAGCGTGACCGCTACGTGCCGATCGAATGGGATGCCGCCTTCGAACTGATCGCCGCTCATCTGAAGAAGCGCGACAATCCGGATCGCACCGCCTTCTACACTTCGGGCCGCGCGACCAACGAAGCGGCGTTTTTGTACCAGTTGTTCTTGCCCATGTACGGGACCAACAATTTCCCCGATTGCTCGAACATGTGCCACGAAGCGACCAGCCGTGGCTTGCCGCACACGGTGGGCATCGGCAAGGGAACGGTGACGCTCGATGACTTCGAGCACACCGACACGCTGCTGCTGTTCGGCCAGAACTCGACGACCAACCACCCGCGCATGCTCGGAGAATTGCGCGAGTGCGCCAAGCGTGGCGCGACCATTGTGTCGATCAATCCGTTGAAGGAGCGCGGCCTCGAACGCTTCGCCAGCCTGCAGCACACGCTCGACATGTTGTCGCCGAAGGACGTGAAGATCAAGTTCCATGTTTATCCGCCGGAAAGTGGGCGGCGACTTCGCGCTCATCAAGGGCGTCGCGAAGTGCGTGATCGAACTCGACGACGCCGCGCTCGCGAACGGCTGCGAACGCGTACTCGATGTAGCGTTCATCGCGGAGCACACGGTCGGCTTCGACGCGTTCGCCGCCGATTTGCGCGCGAAAAGCTGGGACGCGCTCGTCGCTGAATCCGGCGTGCCGATGGAAGACATCCTCAAGCTCTCGGATATCTACGCAAAAGGCCGCGCAGTGATCTCGACCTGGGGCATGGGTCTTAACGTAACACAAAAACTCCGTGCCGACCGTGCAGTTGCTGTCCAATCTGATGATGCGCGGAAACATCGGCCGGCGCGGCGCGGGACTGTGCCCGGTGCGCGGCCATTCGAACGTGCAGGGCGACCGCACGGTGGGCATCGAGGAAAAGCTGACGCAGGCGTTTCTCGACAGGCTCGGCGCAGCCTATAACTTCGAGCCGCCGCGCGAGCACGGTTACGACGTGGTCGAAACCATCAACGCGATGCTTGAAGGCAAGGTGAAGGTGTTCATCGGACTTGGCGGAAATTTCTCGATTGTCACACCCGACACGCCGCGCACGTGGGAAGCGATGCGCGCCTGCGATCTGTCCGTGCACATCACGACCAAGCTGAACCGCAGCCATTTCGTGCACGGCCGCGACGCGCTGATCCTGCCAACGCTCGGCCGCACCGAAATCGATCTTCAGAACGGCGTGCCGCAAGGTGTGAGCGTCGAGGATTCGATGAGCATGATGCACTTTCCTACGGCATGAACCACCCCGCCTCGCCGAATCTGCTGTCCGAAGTGGCGATCGGCGCGCGCATGGCGCACGCGGCGCTGGGTTCATCGAAGGTGGATTGGCTCGCGCATGCAAACGACTACGCGCTGATCCGCGATGGCATCGAAAAGGTCATCGACGGATTCCACGACTACAACGAGCGGTTGAAGCATCCGGGCGGCTTCCATCTCTGGCGTCGCGCGACCGCCTGTGGAAGACGCCGAGCGGCCGCGCGCAGTTCATCGTTCACCCGATCGTCGATACGCCGATCCACCGCGCCCGCGCGCTGCACGGCGAGCGTCTGATGACGCTCATTACCACGCGCTCGCACGATCAGTACAACACGACCATTTGCGGCATGGACGACCGTTATCGCGGTGTGTACGGCCAGCGCCGCGTGCTGTTCGCTAAAATCGAGAGGAATCGACATGCTGGGCTTCGAGCCGGGCGAAGCGGTGGACATCACGAGCGTGTGGGACGACGGCGTCGAGCGGGGCGTGGACAATTTCACGCTCGTCGAGTACGACATCCCGCGCGGCTGTCTGGGTGCGTATTACCCCGAGACCAATCCGCTCGTGCCGTTGTCGTCCATTGCGGATGGCGCCGGTACGCCGACGTCGAAGTCCATTCCTGTGTTGTTGACGCGTTACTTGCAGGCTGTCGACTCGATTCCGGGGTGACGATGGGAGTCTCGTGCCATAGTGCATCTTTGGGTTAGAAGCCCGGCAGCTTGAGTGACTTCTCTGCTTCCTGTCGAGCCTTGAAGTGAGGTGGCCGCCGTTCCTTGATGGCTTGTACACCCTTGC
>JAQFVJ010000404.1 GCA_029439525.1 Caballeronia sp. BR6202001591004 | reverse complement strand
ACGAGAGCTTTGCAGCTTCTTGCCTGCTCGCCCTGATCGGCTTTGCCTTCTATCCGGTTCTTGTCCATCGGCTCGCGGTTTCGCTCCACGCTTCCTCCTCACGATTGGTCACCCTCTCGCAGTTGCACTTTGCTTCATTCGCTGTGGTCAACTCATGGTAGAACTTGCACCTACAAGATTGCGTCCATGTTGGGCGCACAAGAAAAACCCCCGTCAGTGGCCTGACGGGGTTCATCGTACGTGTGTCGCCTGTGACTTCAACGTTCGATCCGCCTGGCGAAGCGGAGAGCGCGCAAACCATTTAAACCCGCCCGCGCGAATGGATTTTAGTGAAGCACCACCGGTTGGATCATCAAGATATCGAACTGGCCGAGGAACTCATCCACGTCCTCGAGCGACGGCTCTTCCTCGATCAGCTTCTGCACGTGCTCCCGAAACTTCGCGGCGAGCGCGCCGTCGATGAAGATTTCGCGCTGGGTGTTCTTGTCGACGATCTCGTAGCCGCCCGATATCATCGCGAGATGATTGTCCTGCGGCAGAAATTCGACGACGCAATAGTTAGGGCTGTTGTAGATCATTTGCATGGCGACACTCCTTATTCCTGTTTTGCTCCTGGCAAATCTAAATCGTAGTTGGGGCGATCGGGTGGGAATTCAAGGGGTGGCCTTGACGTGATGCCGGGTTAAATCGAGGCTTTCTTGTTAAACATCGTTAAACCACGGTTCAGGCCGATTCGCGTAAAAAGTCATCCAGCAAGGCACTGAATCGCTGCGACTGCTCGACCGGAGACAAATGCGCGGCATCGAGAAGTTGAAATTGCGCGCCCTGCACGGTATCAGCGATCACCTTTGAAGCAGCAGGTGCCGTGCCACTATCGTGTTCCCCCGCGATGACAAGCGTGTGTTTGCTGACGGAAGGCAACTTGTCGCGCAGATCGAACCGGCTGACCGCTTCCGCTGCCCGTGCGAAACCCTCGGCAGGCGTGTCCGCAATCGTTTCACCGATCAGTTCCACGACTTCGGGATGCGCCTTTCGAAAGCGGGGCGTCAGCCAGCGTTCGAGTGTGGCATCCACGATACTCGCCGTGCCGTTTTCGCGCACGGATGCTGCTCGCTGCGCGAAAGTCGGCCGCGCGTACTCGGGAATGAAGGCGGGCGCGCCGACGGAGGTGAGCGAATCCACCTTGTCAGCGTGATTGGCGGCGAACGTCTGCGCGACCATTCCGCCGATCGACAGGCCGACGACGTGCGTGGACGGCGCGCCCAGTTTGTCGAGCAACTCGGCGAGATCGTCGGCGAGGTCGTCGATGGTAAAGCTGTCGGGCGAGACTGACGTGTCCCCGTGTCCGCGCAGGTCGTAGCGCAGCACGGTGTAGTGGTGACGGAAGTAGCCGGCCATCTGGTCCCAGACGGAATGATCGCCGGCGAGTTGATGGATGAAGGTCAGCCAGGGGCCGCCGCCTTCGTTGTCGAGGACATAGCGTGTATCGATGCGATTGATCGTTAACTGCATATCGGCTCCGTAAAGAGTGCGGTTTGCAATGCTGTCTCCGATGTGCTGCTGCCCGAAACTGCGCGCCGGAAGGCTGCTTTTACCGTCCGATCGACCGTTCGCCTTTCCTAAGGGCGAAGCGTCGGCCGGGCGGGCGCGGATGATTCTTCGTAAGCATCTTGCGTGCCAGCGGCGGCGTCTTGCTGCGATGCGGCAGGCGATTGGAGTTTGCCCGCCCACAGGAGTTCGATTTGCATTCCGTTCGGTTTGCAGAATTCGCACGGGCACCCAGCCGAGCGATGGCCCGAGCCATATGTCGAGTTTGCGCCTGTCGCCTTCTCGGCGCGGCAGGCGCGTGAAATGGCGCGCCGTCGTGAAGCCGCCGCGCGTCTGCACGCTTTCGTCGCCGACGGTTTCGATCGGCCAGATCTCATTGCTGTCGTTGTCCGAGACACTGAACTGGCGCGTGACGCCGGGTTTGTACTTGTCGGGATCGCCGCGCCCGAGGCTCGCCAGTTGCATGACGACGCTGAGAAGCGGTCCTGCGCGCCGTCCGCGAGCGGCTGGCTCCGCGGCGTCTTCGTGTAGACATCTGCTTCGTCCCCGATTGAAGATGGCGACATCGGCGGCGCGACGGCCGCGCTGCTCGGAGTATTGCTCCGGCGCGATGCTGAATGCATCGATATGGCCCTTGCTCGAATACACATACAGCCGGACGAACGGCAGCGGAATCGAGACCACCATCTCGTAGTGCTGGCCGTCGTTGATCCAGCGGATGGTGCCGGTCTCATTCATCATGCCGTTGACGAGCGTGTCGTAGCGCAGGTCGCCGGTGGGCGGGACGCTGAATTTGTCGCCCGATGGAGGAGACACGGGCGGTGCCGCTGGGGCAGGCGCTGCGGCGGCTTGTGTTGTCGATGCTGCTGACGCCGCCGACGCCGCTACTGAGATGCAGCGGCGGTTGCATCCGGCGCCGGCGGCGCGCCGATCGGAGCAGGCTGCGGCGCCGGTTTGGGTGCTGCGGGTTTCAGCGCAGCGGACTTGGGCGGCGAGGGCGTCGGCACGGGCGGTGCAACGGGCTTCGGCGTCAGCAGATCGATCTGCACCGGCGG
>JAQFVJ010000403.1 GCA_029439525.1 Caballeronia sp. BR6202001591004 | reverse complement strand
CAGTTTCGCGGACTGGTGTCATCTGCTGTTGGATCAGGCTCTGCTGGCCGAAGGCGGGCAGCTGGATGATCCGGCGAGTTTTGTTAAGCGAACCAATGCGTTGTTGATGGGGCGGTGAGTCCTTGATGCAATGAAGTCGAAGCGCGTCGCAGGGAAACCTGCAGCGAGTCTTTTTATAATGCCCGCATGCCTAGCACTCACGATCCGTTCGACGCTCACTGGCGCGTCGCTCTGCATGCATCTTTCTCCGATGCGCAAAAAGACTGGCTCACCCGCGGCGGTTCCCTGACCGCCCACTTGCGCACGCTCGGCCACGTCACCGTCGAGGTCACGCGCGAAGCTGTCGATATCCCCTGGCGCGACGAATATCGCGCGCTCGGCATCACGCTGCGCACGCCCGTCTGGACGCGTGAAGTCGCATTGAATGTCGACGGCGTGGTCTTCGTCGTCGCGCACAGCATCGTCCCACTGAAACACAGCACGGGCATCTGGCAATCGATGCGCCGTCTGCGCACGCGGCCGCTCGCCGAACTGTTGTACAGCGACAGCAGCGTGTCGCGTTCGGTGCTCGTGAGCCATCGCATCACGGCGCGGCATCCGCTGTATTGGCTGGCCGCGCGTCAGGCGGAACCACGACACGCGCTCGTCGCGCGCCGCTCCGTGTTCGAACGACACGGCGCGCCACTGATGGTCACCGAATGCATGCTCGATGAGCTGTGGCATAAAGTCGCCGACCGTCACGCGGGCCGCATCGGCGCGAACATGCGCGCGCCTTCGAACATCTGAGTTCGCACGCGAAACGCATTGCACGCGGTGAAGCGAAATGAAACTCGCGGGCTTTCCTCCGATCGGCGATGACCATACGCACACGCTCATCCTCGGCAGCTTTCCCGGCGTCGCATCGCTCGCCGCGACGCAGTATTATGCGCATCCGCGTAACCAGTTCTGGCGCCTGCTCGGCGCGGTGATCGGCAAACCCTTGCACGAATATGCCTACCACACGCGTCTCGAACGCTTGCTGAAGGACGGCATCGGACTGTGGGACATGCTCGCCGCGTGCGAGCGCGAAGGCAGCCTCGATGCCGCGATCCGTGACGCATCGCCGAACGACTTCGATGCGTTCCACACGCGCTTTCCGAAGCTGCGCCGCGTGTGCTTCAACGGCAAGACGTCGGGCAAGTTCGCGCCGGTGTTGAGCGCGGCGGGCTATTCGACGCTTGTGCTGCCGTCGTCCAGCGCGGCCAATGCTATTCTTTCGTTCGACCAAAAACTGCGCGTCTGGCGCGACATCCTCACTCATGACGAATCTGATCAAGCGGCGCGTCGGCTGAAGCACGCGCGTTCCGCGACAAGCGCCACAACCACAAGACAAAAACCGCCGCGCAGAAGCACGCGATGACGACGATCTCGCGAAAGCGCCGCGCAAGCCGCGTTTCGCGCCCGTGACGTTCTCCGAAGAGGGAGGGGTGCGCTATTTGCATTTCGGCACCGAATGGATTCAGGGCGCGATGCGCATCCGCAAGCCCGATCACATCGAACTCGAATATGCGCAGCAGATGATGGCGTGGCTGCTGTTTCTCGAAACGCCCGAGCGCATCGTGCAGCTCGGGCTGGGCGCTGCGGCGCTGACCAAGTTCTGTTATTGCTTTCTCAAGCGCGCGAAGGTCGAAGCGGTCGAACTTGAATCCGGCCGTCGTGATCGCGGCGCGCGCGATGTTCGAACTGCCTTACGACGACGCGCGCCTCACCATCACCGAGCGCGAAGCGTGGGAATTCGTCAACGATCGCGCCAATCACGGCACCGTCGGCACGTTGCAGATCGACATCTACGACGCACCGCGCGCGGCCCCGTGCTCGACAGCGTGTCGTTCTATCGCGCGTGCCGGGCGTGTCTGACGCCGCAGGCAGGCATCGTCACGATCAACCCTGTTCGGCGACTATCCGAGCTTCGTGCGCAACGTGCGGTATTTGAACGAGGCGTTCGATCGCCGCGCAACTCGGCCTGCCCGCGCGCCAAGTGGGTGAAAGGGCTTAGAGAGCGCGGGCGTGCCGCTGAGCGGCTCGTTCGCCATCTGAACGCCGCGCGACGCACCAAAACAAGGCAAGGCGGAAGTCCCATTACACTGAAGTTTCACATCTGTGGAATGCTCGGGATTCCCCTTGCTTGACCGCGATTTTTCGGTCCATATACTCCCTCTGTTATTTTGGGGCGCTTTCAGCAGCATGTCGTACCCGATGACCGGCAGTCCTGCCGGGCCGCGTACACGAAGCGAATGCTCAAAACAGAGGAGACCGTCATGGCTCACGAAGCTAAGATCGGCACCGGACAACCGCGCAACAAGCATTGGCTTTGGCTGTTGATCCTTCCGTAGATCGGTGTGGTGTGGGTGCCGTTTTACAACAAGATCGAGCCCGTTTTGTGGGGCTTTCCGTTCTTCTACTGGTATCAGCTCCTCTGGGTGCTGATCAGCGCGGTCATCACCGCGCTCGTTTACAAGAAGACCAAGGCGCTGCCCTCGGGCCGCAAGATGGGAGGTGCGCGATGAACATCACCGCTACCTTTGTCTTCGTTCTGTTCTTCGTTGGCGTGACGATTCTCGCCTTCATCGCCGCGCACTGGCGCAAGGGCGATCTCGGCCAGCTCGACGAATGGGGCCTCGGCGGGTGCCGCTTCGGCACCATTGTGACGTGGTTCCTGCTCGGCGGCGACCTTTATACGGCGTACACTTTCGTTTGCCGGCGCTGGTGTTCGGCGCGGGCGCTACCGGCTTCTTCGCGCTGCCTTATAACGATCCTGATCTATCCGTTGGCGTTCGTCGTGTTCCCGAAACTGTGGAGCATCGCCAAACGTCACGGCTATGTG
>JAQFVJ010000402.1 GCA_029439525.1 Caballeronia sp. BR6202001591004 | reverse complement strand
CTCTCATGACCTCAACTTCCTGAACCGCCCGGTGCGGACCCGCATGCCGGGTGGTGTGGTAGGGGCACAGTCAGCGTTGACTGTCCCCTATGGCGATTTCTGCGCCGCCTTTCGCAGATCACGGCAGCGGCGCGGGTCCTTACATCACGTCGTGCATCGCGCGATATCGAAGCGCAGTTCCGGCTCCTGCACACCGCCGTCATCGCTCGACGATTGCTGCACCTTCACGATCGATCCGTACGCGGACGGCGTGAGCGTCACGAGCCACGTATTCGACCCGACACGCACCTCGGTATTACCTTGATCACGCACGGTCTGCGCCGATGGAATCATGCGTTGCAGACAGCTCGAAATATCCGACGCGGTCCGCGCCGACGAAATGTGAATCACCGGCTTCGACGCACACAATTCAGGGCCGGGCCGCTCGTCGATCCACACGCGGCGAGCGCAACGACGCCGGACAACACAGCCGATACGACTACGATTCGATGCAAGGTCACAGCCTCCGGGCTTGTACAGGTTTGCGCCACTAGAACACAAACGTTCACACATCACAAGGTCAGACCGGCGGGCAGCGGAAGAGGGCGCGCCGGCGGTCCGCAAAAGGCTGCCGCGCGCGCAAGTGCTATCATCGGCCCCATTGTTTTTCGTGTCCGGAATGGTCGCAACCGGCTTCGCAAGCCAACCGATGCGCCGCGCGCCGACGACCCGAACACCTCAGCATTGCTCAATGGCCATCACGCTCAAGACACCTGCCGACATCGAGAAACTGCGCATTTCCGGCCGCATGGCCGCCGAAGTTCTCGCGATGATCGGCGAACACGTGTGCCCCGGCGTCACCACCGATGAACTCGACGCCATCTGCAATCGCTTCATCGTCAACGAATTGAAGGCCGTGCCGGCGAATGTCGGCTACATGGGATTTCCGAAGACGGTCTGCACGTCGGTGAATCACCTCGTCTATCACGGTATTCCGGGGCCGAAGGAATTGAAGGACGACGACATCATCAACATCGACGTCGCGATCATCAAGGACGGCTATTTCGGCGACACCAGCCGCATGTGCATGTATTACGCGGGTTCGCCGGGCAAGGATGCGCAGCACCGACTTACGAAGCGATGGTCGCGGGCATCCGCGAAGTGCGTCCCGGTGCGACGCTCGGCGATGTCGGCGCGGCCATTCAGGCGGTCGCGCATCGCGAAGGCTTCTCCGTGGTCCGCGAGTACTGCGGACATGGCATCGGCCGCGTCTATCACGAAGACCCGCAAGTGCTGCATTACGGGCAGCGCGGTGCGGGACTGCGACTGAAGCCGGGCCCCTCGTCTTCACCATCGAGCCGATGATCAACGCGGAACGCGCGGCCACGCAGCCATCGCACGATCGCTGGACCGTGACGACCAAGGACCGTTCGTTGTCCGCCCAATGGGAGCACATGGTCGCCGTCACCAACGATGGCTTCGAACTGCTCACGCGCCGTGGCCGGACGGCACCGGCGCATACGCCGCGCCTGAGTCGCGCTGTGAGCCGCGCGGCCGCGCTAAAGCAGTGCGGTTCATGATCGTGTGCGCTGCAAAGCACTTTCTGAGATTTAGGAATTGACGGGTCCGCCCGTTCGGTTAAAGCTACGGAATGGCCAAAAGCGTCCATCGACGCCGAAGAGTCATCGAGGCAACGTGCCACACAGGCCGAGAGCCGGAGAGAAATTGTCTGCATGAGCGCCCGCATGAGTCCCTCACTGACCGTCAGCCGCATCGCCGCGCAACAGGGTTCGGTCCTGCGTGAGCTTCGCACGGCGTCGTTGCGCGAAGCGCCCTATGCGTTCGGCGAAACTCTCGCCGATACGCTGCTCGTCGATCCGGCGTCGTTCGACGAAACCGCCGCGCTGCACGCGCATTCCCCGACACTCGCTACCTTCCTGCTGTATACCGAGGACCATCCCTGCGGGCTCGTCCATGCGTACATCGAAGACGGTGACGAGGCGCGCGCGTTCGTGGCCGCCTTGTGGGTCGCGCCGGCGGTGCGTCATCTGCGTGGCGGCGAGCTGCTCGTGAACGTGGCGTCGCAATGGCTCGCGGAGCAGGGCGCATCCGAAGCGCATGCGTGGATCGCCGAGGAAAACCGCACCGCGGTGCGCTTCTACGAGCGTCTCGGCTTCGGTCCCATCGGCGATCGCCGCACGATGCCCGCCAACGAGGAAGAGGCCAAGCAGCTCTACGTGCGTCACATGCCACATGCAGATCAATCGTGACGCCTGAATCTCTCCGCGTTTTTTCCGCTTCGCCCATCGTCCATCGCGCTCTCTCATCGTTTTCGATAGCTGAAATCGGCCGTAAAAAATATGGCGGCGTGCGCGTACGCCTGTAAAATACGCAAAATTTTTAGCCGTTCTTATGTCGCTCAACAAAACGCCCTTTTTCGAACTGCGCAGCGGCTCTGTCGACACGCTTCTTTTCGTCGTCAAGACTCCCGACCTCGATGCCCTGCGCACCAAACTCACGCGGCGCTTCGAGGCGACTCCCCAATTCTTCGCGGGCGATATCGTCGCCA
>JAQFVJ010000401.1 GCA_029439525.1 Caballeronia sp. BR6202001591004 | reverse complement strand
ACGACGATGACGACGATCGTCACGAACAGGTGCGGCTACAATCCGTACCGATCGACGAAAAATCCGATGCCGTCGGGCGCTCGCTCGACGATCTCGGACTGGTCGGCAATGGTGTCGAGGTGACCGCGATCCGGCGCCACGGCATCCGGGGCGTCGAACCCGACCCCGAAACCAAGCTGCGCGCGAACGACATCGTCGTGCTGCGCGGTCTGCCCGAAGTGCTGGCGCAAACCTAGGAACGGCTCTCGCGCAATCGCCGAGCGGCATAATCTTTTTTACCCACGGCGAACGCGGACTCACAGCGCGGACTCCGGAGAAGTCATGTCCATTTCCCCCTCGAACGTCCCGGCCGATGCCGCGCGTTTCATCAAGGAGCGCGTGCGCACCGTCGAAGACTGGCCGCAACCCGGCGTGCAGTTCCGTGACATCACGCCTGTTTTGCAGGACCGCAAGGCGCTGCGCACGCTGATCGACATCTTCGTGCAGCGCTATATCGACGCCGACATCAACGTGATCGCCGGCATGGATGCGCGCGGTTTCATCATCGGGCCGATTCTCGCGTATGAACTAAGCCTGAGTTTCGTGCCGATCCGCAAGAAGGGCAAGCTGCCGTACAAGACGCTCTCGCAGTCGTACGACCTCGAATACGGCAGCGCGACGGTCGAAATTCACGAGGACGCGTGCAAGCCCGGCGACCACGTTGTGATCGTCGACGATCTGGTGGCGACCGGTGGCACGATGATGGCCGGCAAGATTCTGCTCGAGCGGCTTGGCGCGGAAGTGGTGGAGGCGGCGGCGATCATCGATCTTCCGGACCTGGGCGGCTCGAAGCTGCTGCGCGAGCAGGACGTGCCGCTGTACACGGTCTGCGAATTCGGCGGACATTGATATGCCGAATTTCCTGCTCTTTCTCGCGGCGTCGATTGCGATCACCGTCGCGCCCGGTCCGGACAATCTTCAGGTGCTCGCGCGCGGCATTTCGTAAGGAGACGGCTCGCGGGCGTGGTCGGGGCATTCGGCTTCGCGTGCGGCGTGATCTTTCCGACGCTCGCCGCGCTCGGTGCGGTCATTGGCGCGCTCTACGCCGAAGGCAAAATCCCCGGCTGGCACGACGAAACCTACGCGATCCGCAACGACTTCGACGCGCCGCCGCTCGCGTTCATCGAGCGCGCGGCGTCGCGCTTCTTCGGCACGATGACCTACGCGGTGCATCTGAACGGCATCGTAAAATATCGGAATAAAGCGCCTCAATTATTGTGGATCGCGCGCCGCGCCGACACCAAGGCAACCGATCCCGGCATGCTCGACAACGTGGTGGCGGGGGCATCGGCTGGGGCATCGGCATCGAGCCGACGCTCGTCAAGGAATGCTGGGAAGAAGCAGGCATGAGTGCCGAACTCGCGCAAACCGCCGAACGCGGCGGCGCATTCTACGTGCTGCAATCGCTACCGGAAGGCACGCAGGTCGAGCAGATTTTCGTCTATGACATCGTGCTGCCGGAGGATTTTGCGCCGCGCAATCAGGACGGCGAAGTCGGCGAACATCGTCTCGCGCGCGTATCGAGGACGTCGCGCGCTGGATCGAAGAAGGCAAGCTCACCGTGCGTGGACGCCAGCATCGCAACGCTCGATTGCCTGCTGCGGCGTCGATGGATCGATGCGGACGCGTGCGAAGGCAGCGCCCGCGCTCTACGAACTGCCGCGACTCTGAACATCAAAAAGCATCGAACGAGGAAAGGTCATGTCGACCGAACATAGTTTCTATCTGAAGTTGTCGTGCCCGGATCGTCCGGGAATCGTGCATGCGGTGTCGGGCTTCCTGTTCACTCGCGGCGCGAATATTCTCGATTCCGCGCAATTCGGCGACAGCCGTACCGGCGAGTTTTTCATGCGCATGCATTTTCAGCAGGTCGGCGGCGATCCGGGTATCGACGCGCTGCGCACGTCGTTCGGCGAACTGGCCGACGAATTCGGCATGCGCTGGGAAGTGCACGATGCGTCGGTGAAGCCGCTCGTCGTCATCATGGTGTCGAAGATCGGGCATTGCCTGAATGATCTACTGTTCCGCTATCGCACCGGCCAGTTGCCGATCGAGATTGCCGCGATCATCTCGAATCACAAGGATTTTTATCAACTCGCGGCGAGCTACGACATCCCGTTCCATCATCTGCCGCTGCTCAATGCGACGGCGGAAGGGAAGGCCGCGCAGGAGGCTCGCGTGATGGAAATCGTCGATCAGCACGACACGGATCTCGTCGTGCTCGCGCGCTACATGCAGATTCTGTCGCCCGACATGTGCGAGAAGCTCGCCGGCCGCGCGATCAATATCCATCACTCGTTCTTGCCGAGCTTCAAGGGCGCGAAGCCGTACTATCAGGCGTTCGACCGTGGCGTGAAGCTGATCGGCGCGACCGCGCATTACGTGACGTCCGATCTCGACGAAGGTCCGATCATCGAACAGGAAGTGGAGCGCGTCGATCACAACACGACGCCGGACGAACTGACCGCGATCGGCTGCGATGTCGAATGCGTGACGCTCGCGTGCGCGGTGAAGTGGCACGCGGAGCATCGCATTCTGCTGAACGGGCACAAGACGGTCGTGTTTCGTTAAAGCGTTCGCTCGACGTGAAAACGCCCGCGAAATTCGCGGGCGTTTTCGTTTGGACGGCGCGCGTTTCGCTCACACGAGCCGCAGATAAACCAGTTCGCGTTTGATATACGCATAGAAAATCGGCGCAGCGATCACGCCTGGCAGGCCGAATGCGGCTTCCATCGCGAGCATCGCGAGCAGCAGTTCCCACGCGCGCGCCTCGATCTGCCCGCCGATGATGCGCGCGTTCAGGAAATACTCGAGCTTGTGGATGACGATCAGAAACGCCAGCGACGCCACCGCCGTGCCGAACGACACCGACAGCGAGATTCCGACGATGATCGTGTTAGAGATGAGATTGCCGATCACCGGCAATAGGCCGACGATGAACGTGATGAGCACCAGCGTCTTCGACAGCGGCAGACGCTCGTGGAAAACCGGCAGCGCGACTAGCAGATAGAGCGCGGTGAACACCACGTTGATAGCCGAAATCTTGATCTGCGCGAACACGATGCGCCAGAACGCGTCCGAGAAACGCGTCACGCGCGCAACCATCGCCGTCGACAACGGCAAGCGGTAATGCGTAGTGCGCGGTGCGCTCACCGCGATGATCGCACTGATGATCATGCCGATCACGATATGCCCGAAGCCGCGCGCCATCTCCTTGCCGCCTTGCTGAAGCATCTCGGCGTGCTTGTGCATCAGTTCGGTGGCTTTGTCCTTCAATTGCCCGGCGTCGACCGGCAGGTAATTCGCGATCCAGTCCGGCACCGACAGTCGCGCGCTCGACGTGATGCTCATCAACTGGTCGAGCAGTTTTTGCAGGCTGGGGAAGTCTTGCTCGAAGTGCTCGATGGTGGCGATGGTCGCCATCGTCAGGCCGCCGACGATCACGGCGGAAATCAGCCCGACCGCGATTAGCCGCGCGCCGCGGCTAATCACGTGGCGCTCGATGACCGGCGCGATCATGTGGACGAGCTGGAACACCAGCATGCCGGCGAGCAGACCGCCAAGCAGTTGCAGCCTAAGCGTGAGATACATCGCGACGCCGACGAGAATGTAGCTGCCGATCTCGACGGCGGACAGCTTCGGCATGCTCATGTCGCTAGTCAGCCTGACGGCGCGCGTGGGCAAATCCTGCATGCGCTGGTCTTCGTTGGCCGCTTCGTTGCGCTTCGCCATGACTGCGTTCCTTCCCCCTGCTGCTTACGACGGTTAGTCTTGCGTCGCGCGGCGGCGGACTTGGGCGTTCGCTGCCGCCCTCCTAGCTCGCAAGATTCACGCCGCCGACTTGGGCCGTTGCAGCAAAGGTGCCAGATATCTGCCGGTAAAGCTCGCCTTCGACTTGGCGACCTGCTCCGGCGTCCCCTGGGCGATGATCTGCCCTCCGCCCGCGCCGCCTTCCGG
>JAQFVJ010000400.1 GCA_029439525.1 Caballeronia sp. BR6202001591004 | reverse complement strand
GACGTGGCCAAGTCTTTTATTCGCTACGAGGCCGACAAGAAGTACGATTTCGTTTCGGTACTGCTGACGCGCGTCAACTATGGCCCGACTGCGTCGACTCCAGTCGTTCGGACGTGGGCGCAAGGCGCTTACCGTCAGTGGCTCGATCCGTTCGAGGTGCCTGCAAGTTCCGTGATGAGCTCGGGCGCGCTCGCTTTTACGACCGTATTCGACATTGCTAGTACGCACAGTCAGGCGAAATCGCTCTCACGCGTTCGGCAACCTTTGGTCGATTATTGTCGTTGGGTTGACGACCAATTCGTTAAGCAATGGAGACATGCTCAATGAGCAACATTCGAGAACAACTGCTCGCGAAGACGGCCGGAATCAAGGCCACCGATGCGAGAAAGCCAGACGCGACACGCAAGGCCACGCGTACTCAGACCGCGCCCGGCATGGCGGGCGCGTTGGCCGCGGCACAGCTTCGCGTACAGGAACTCGAGTCGAACGGGGCGTCGTCCGAGCTTCCGGTCGGCGAAATCATGCCGAATCCCTGGCAGCCGCGCCGCGTCTTCAATGAAGCAAAGTTGACAGAGCTTGCGGAATCGATTCGTGAGGTCGGGTTGATGCAACCGGTCGTTGTGCGGCGCGCCGAGTCGGGATATCAGATCATTGCGGGCGAGCGCAGATGGCGCGCGCACAAGATGCTCGGGCAGGAGAATATCCGGGCGGTAGTCATCGACTGCACCGACCAGGACATGGCGGTTTTGGCTCTGGTAGAAAACGTCAGTCGGGATGATCTTACTGACTATGAGATTTCGGTGTCGATTCGCCGGTCCGAACAGGAGTTCCCGGATCGCAAGCGGATGGCTGATGCGCTGGGAATGTCGCGCGCACGTTTATATCGATATTTCGCTTTTGAGAGCTTGCCGGATTTCGTGCGCAAATCTCTCGATTTGAAGCCGACGCTGCTAGGCGGTCATGCTGCGCAGGATGTGGTGGCCACGCTGAAGAAGCATGGGGACGATGGTGTTCGGACAGCATCGGAACTTTGGCCGGATGTCGTCAGCGGGGATCTTGCGCAAGGCAAATACGCTGCGGCCATTGCCGCGCTTGCATCGAAGCGGGGGACGTCCGGAGACGTGGGTGGTGGGCGAAGCATCGAAAAGTTCTTCTCGGCACGCGAGCAGGCGGGAAACATCACCAAGGATCTCGGCCACTTCACAGTGAAAATTAAAACCACGATGTTGACCGAGGACCAGGAGCGGGAAATTCGCGATGTGATTGGTCGGCTGTTTTCGACTCAGCCAAAGTCACAATGAGAAAAGTGCTCATTCAAGCACAGCCCGCGTAAGCGGGCTTTTTTCGCATCGAGTTAGGCGTGTCTCCACTGGAGACACGAGCGAATTGGGTGAGTGGGCAAGGAGCGCTGAGCCTAGATCGGCGGGGCAACGTCGTTCTAAGCCTGCTTCGAGCGCATACCTCAGAGCACGTAAATGGTATGACGGCGGTGCGTATCCCAAGGCTAAGCCACTCAGATTACCATGCTGTAAACATCAGTCAAACGTTAACGCTGACTACTTAACGCAGCGCCGCGTGTTTTTACAGTGGAGACACTGAATGCAAAGACGCTCACATCGGACTGCGAGAATGAACAGACGTCATGCTTCTAGCCGGCCCGCCGCCCTAGGTAAGAGCTAGTGTCTCCAATGGAGACACTCTCAACCTCTCGCAGCTTCGACTTCGGTCAAACCCGTTGAACTTAAAACGCAAGCGAGCACATATGATTGGCTCTGACAGAGCGACATGTGCGCGCGTTCGGTCAACGTGTTGGGGTCTGAAACTACGGGCGGGCAGCGTCTTGGTTATCATTGTTGACGCTGACTGTCACCAGTGAGTAACCGGCATTCGCTGATGAATTCGGTTGCTACGTCCCAGCCTTAAATGCAATCAACCGACGGCGGCTAATCTATATCAAACCCATGTAAGAAGTGACGACAGGGAGGTGGGACCAAGCAAACAGCAGCGCGGTGCTGAATGATGCAGGCCGATCAAAGTCTTATTGCTCCACAGGCAGAAAACGCCGACTCATCATTCGAGCGATTACGCGCAAGCGTGATGCGAAGAACAACAGTTAATCACCGAGGCCCATCGAATATGTTCCGTGATGAAACCGAGTGCCACTACGCGCCAATAACTCTCACCTTTGAGGTTGAAATTATCGCCTGCGAGATTTAGACGACACACGGATCACAACCTTAGGTCCGAGCCCGATAGCTGGCGATCGCGATGCAAACAAACGCAGACTTTTGCATTGCCGACGAGGCGATAGCTTGATGCCCGCGCCCGTTACACGTTAGATACAGTGATTCTTAAAAGAGATGGCCATTCGTGTTAACGACACTAGGACTCGCACCTCCGATAGACTTCGTCCAAACGGACGTGAAACACTGCCAAACAAAGCTAAAAGATTATTTTTTACTTAAAATCATAAAGTTACGACGTAAACATGAGCTTGTTTCACGGGAATCTGTCGTAAATGAACCCATTCCGACACAAAATCCGCTCTTCGAACCGCTGACCGTCACCATCGTAACGCGCATCATCGAAACCGTATCGAACAACACGATCGGCCTTCGAGCGGCAAGATCCTCAAGCCCGCCGCTTCTGCAACTGACAAGGCTCACCCGCCTTGAAGCGCTCAAGCCTATCAGTCGCAACAGTCAGCGCACCCAGCGTAGCGCGTTGCAATTGGTGATCGTAAAGAGACACGATCCGTAAAGAGACACGATCGCCGCGAAGTTCTCGAGCGCATCGGCGTCAAGCACGTAGCTGCCGGAATCTCGACCCGCTGCAAACACCGCAGCCATCGCGCGATCCGCGCTTTCCAGTGCTTCGAAGGGAAACTCGCCGTGGCCCGCCTCCGCCAGAAAATTGGCGAGCAACATGACTTCGGTGATGTTCTGAGCAGGCGGCGCGATATCCGTCCGATGTGCCCAGGCGCAGCGCCTCGAGCGACAAGTGCGCCTGAAGCCCGAGTTCATTGGCGACACGCGCGGAATCGGCAACAACTGAGCCTTGGTGCGTTGCGTGCGCGGACGCTTGAAAGGAAAAGTGCGTGACATGCTTCGATCGGTGGTTGAACCTTGATGCGTTAATGAATGTACCACACCGAATTTGAAGGGTTCCGTGTCCGCTCTTTTTCGAATCGCTCGATGACAGCGATCGCGCGTTCGCACTGATCCGCATCAAGCGTGTGGATCGAGCCCTTCTCGGGCAACTCGGCGCCGATCTCCTACGCGATCCATCTGATGCTCTTCGCCCGCGCTTCGAACACGCTGCAGCCATCGCGCCTCACCTTCGCCTGCGCAAGCGGCTCGAGCGCGGCGTGCAGTCGCGCCTTCAGATCGCGCAGATTCGCATCGGCCAGTCGCCCGAGCGGGACATGCCGCGTGCTCTACCCGGAAAAATGCCGATCCACGCCTGGGCAGTCCGCGCATATCCAGAGCGGACCGTGATCTTCACGATAGGGATAGATTTCATCGCCGGCGCGCGAGTACGGCCGGCGCGCCGCAATAATCGCAATTCGGATGGGCAAGGAGTTTGACGGGTCGACCGACACGCATCGCTGAAAACTCACAGGCAGGACATCCAATATAATAATAACAAACGTTCATTGGCGTCGCCCCACTGCTTACGGGCTTCGCCGACGCCTTGCTGCACCTTGCACCTGCCCCTTGATCTGCTGGCCGGTGTCGGCGGTGACCTTGCCCATTGCCTCGTTGGCCTTGTCCTTCACCTTTTCGGCGGTACCCTTAACTTGATCTTTGTTCATGGTGGACCTCCTGGTCAGTTTCGTGGGACGCGTTTCCCGACAAAGTGCGTGCGACTAACCCTTTCAATCACCGAAAGGTGATGCGCCAAAATCTCTCACCTTTCGAGCGGACGTTGGCAGAATCCGGGCCCTCACAACCCGCCAACTCCGTGCGTCACTAGCGCATATATGGTCCCGACGTCAACTGTTCTTTCAGAAACTCCACGCACACGCGAATCTTTGCGGACGATGACGAACGCGTCGACGTCACCGCCCACACATCCGCGCGTTGCGCGTGATTGGGCAGCATGCGCCCGAGCGCGCCCGATTCGAGCTTAGCGGCGATATCCCACACCGACGCCATGACGGTGCCGTACCCTTCTAGCGTCCACTGCGTGACGATATCGCTGTGATTCGATGTGATCGGCCCCGTCACTTTCACGGATTCCTCGCCGTCCGGACCGTCGAGACGCCACACGCCGAAACCGCGATCCCGATCGCGAAACGACAGACCATCCTGCGCGAGTTCGCCCACGCTACGCGGCATACCAGCGCGTTCGAGATAGGCTGGCGACGCGCACAGAATCCGCACGCTATCGACGATCTTGTGCGCGATGAGATGCGGCTCCTGCACCTCGCCTCAATATCGAAGCTCTCGCCGAGCAGATCGACGCGCCGGTCGAGCAGTTCCAGATAGATGTCGAGATCGCCGTAACGCTTGCGCAGCAGCGAAAGAATCGGCGACACGTGTTCGCGACCTAGCCGCAGACTCGTGCTGATGCGGATCAGGCCGCGCGGCTCGCTCGCGGCACCGCCGAACGAATCGGCCATGCCCTGTACATCGTCGAGAATTTTCTGCGCCCAGCGGAAGGCGGCTTCGCCGTCGTCGGTGATGGTGACGCAGCGCGTCGTGTGCACGAACAGTTTCACGCCGAGGCTTTGCTCGAGCATCGCGATGCGCTTGCTGACGTGCGATGGCGAGATGCCCATTTCGTTCGACGCGGTGATGAAGTTCGCGCGCCGCGCGACGGTGCAGAACAGTTGAAGGTCACGCAGAAAGCCGTTGTTGGCGGCGCTCGGCGCAGTGTGATTGGTCATCGCGTCACTGGATGTTGGTCGTCCCCCGCGCACCTTAGCGTTTAATCACGGGGACGTCCAACAGGCGCGCCGCGCTTACCGCGTGGTATTAGCCGCCATTCGCGAAGATCGTCTGTCCCGTGATCCACCATCCGTCCGTCACAAGAAACTTGACGAGCGGCGCGATATCGTCGATATCGGTCAGGCCGGCCGGTCTTCGAGTACTTGCCGAGTGTCGCGCCGGCCTTGTTGTACGTGGTGGATTCATCGTTCTCCTGACCGTAGAAGAACGGCGTGTCGATCGGACCGGGACAGATGGCATTCACCGAGATTCTTCGCTTACCGAATTCCTTCGATGCCGCGCGCGTAAAGTGCTCAACCGGCGACTTGCTGCCCGGATAGATGCTGTAGAACGGCGTATAAGCGGCGAGCAGCGACGTCACGATGGGTGATGATGCTGCCTTCGTTTTCCATCTTGCGCCCGGTTTGCTGGATAAAGAAAAACGCCGCCTTCGCATTGGCCGCAAAGCTGCGGTCGTAATCGTTTTCCGTCACATCGAGAATCGGTTTCTTGATGACGAGCCCCGCCGTGTTGATGCCGATATCGACCCGCCCGAAATGCGACTTCGCGGTGTCGAAGAGTTTCTTCGCGTGATCGACGGCGGACAGATCGCCCTGATACGTGAGCACATCGGCGCCGCTTTCTTTCAGTTGGGCGGCGGTGCGTTGGTCGCATCGCGCGAGGCGTCGCTATTGTAGTGGTAGTGAAGCAGCAGATTGCG
>JAQFVJ010000399.1 GCA_029439525.1 Caballeronia sp. BR6202001591004 | reverse complement strand
TCCCCTCTTGTTGGTGTTGATGAAGGTCGAGACTTCATCATGGCACATTGATGCCAATTCGCGGCTTCCGCCGCAGCCTCGGGACAGGGAAGTCCCTTTCATTCGATTATCGCCTGCTCATCGACGGTATCATCCTCGGACAATGCCCCCGGCACGATGCAGTCCGTCAGCGTTCACGACGCGCAGGCCGAACCGAGCTTCCAAGAAGGAGGTGTCATGTCGAACAACGCGGACGAACTCAGCAACGAAGCCGAAACCACCCCAGACGACGCAGGCCAGGAGACGCCCGCCGTCGTACGCACCGGACCGCTTTCCGAAGCCAAGCTCTTCGGCAGGCAGACGCCGCCCGCCTCCGCCGATCCGGCGCCCCCTCCGCCTTCACCGCCCGATTCCGCCGCCGCCCCGACCGGCAAAACGAGCCATCTGGGCTTGCGGGCTTGCTGTGCGGGGTTACGCGCTGCTGATTGTCGGCAGGCCTGTTCCAGACGCTGATCCCGTTGCGCATCATTCAATCGGGCTATCCGACCATCGTGGTCGGCCTGATCCAGTCGTGCTACTACTGCGGCTTCATTCTCGGCGCGGTCATCAACCGGCGGCTCATCGACCGGATCGGATCGGTCAGCACCGCACCTTCGTCGCCTTCTCGGCGGCGGCATCGATCTTTGCGCTCGCATTCGGCGCGGCGCACTCGCCGTGGACGCTCGGCCTCGTGCGGCTCCTGACCGGCTTCGTGTTCATGGCGCTGTACACCTCGATCGAAAGCTAACTCAACGGCACGGTCGAGAACGAGAAGCGCGGTCAGGTGTTCGGCATGTACGCCGCGATCAACTATCCCGCGGTTGGCTCCGGCCAAGTTTCTGCTGAACATCGGCGCGGGTTCGGGCGAACAGCAATTCTCGATTGCCGCGGCGCTGTTCGCGGCGGCGGTCCTGCCCGTGACCCTGCTGGAAGGCTGGCCCGTCAAGGTCGCCGATGAAAACCTCGATCGCGTTCCCGCAGGCACCTGGCGCGAAAGCGTGTGCGAAATGAGGATCGCCGCGCCGCTGGCGGTACCGGGCTGCATTCTCGCGGGCTTCATCTACAGCAGTTTCTACGCGATGATGCCCGTCTATCTCGAGTGCGCCGGCTACTCGACGAGCGAACTCGCGACCTTCATGGACATCGCGCTGATCGGCGCTGCTGCCGCAATGGCCGATGGGCCGACTCTCCGACAAGGTCGACCAGCGCCGCCTCGTCTACTACACGGCACCGATATCGACGGTGCTGAGCCTCGTGCTGTTCCTCATCGACATGCGCGCCGTCACCTGGTGCGCGACGCTTGTCTATGTCGCCGTGACGTTCACGACCTACGGGCTGATCGTCTCGCACGTTCACGATCGCACGGAAGCGCATTTGCGCGTGGCGATTTCCGCGACCCTGCTGGTGCTGTTCTCGTTCGGCGGCATGACGGGAACCATTTCTCGCATCGGCCGTGATGACGCTGGTCGGGCCGAGCGGCCTGTTCCTTTTCAACGCGATCTCATGCGTGCGCTCGCGCTGCGCGCGCGGCGAGCGCTGGGTTTGTCGATCAGATCGCACGCTGTCAAAAGCGAAGCGTAA
This sequence comes from Caballeronia sp. BR6202001591004, assembly GCA_029439525.1. Lineage (GTDB taxonomy): Bacteria > Pseudomonadota > Gammaproteobacteria > Burkholderiales > Burkholderiaceae > Caballeronia. Next base: position 1,776 of record JAQFVJ010000399.1, on the reverse strand, counting down.
TAGCGGCGGAAAAGACCAATCCGACGGGAAAGCAGCGTTATCGGACGCCGCTTTTTTCGTATGCGCCTTTGATAATGCGCACTTGTATCGGCTAGCCTGTTTTTTCGTTAAAAGGCCTGACAACGCGTTCATGCGACCCCATAATCAGTCTATGCATACGCTGCAAAGTTGCCTGTTTGAACCTGCGCAGCCCGTTTATCGTACGTTAAAGTAGCAATCGTTTTCGGCAAAAATAGAAGTTTTCTTCGGTTTTTATCGTGCCGACCTTAATTGCGCATCGCCTAAAAGAAGAGCGAAACGCGAAACGACATCACATAATTTGGTTTAGACAAAACTTTTACACAAGCTTTCCGCATGAAGTTGAAATCGGGGATTTTGCATTTGCAATTTCGCTTCCGCTGGACGAAAAAAAGCGCTACGTTGCCGTAGCGCCTTAAAAGTTCTAGCCATTCCGAGGGCCGTGCTAGAACCTGAGAGACGGTATTCGATTGCCGAAAGCGGAAAGTCCATGACACATCGCTAGCAACTTTCGAAATTCGTTTTCATTTTTTCTGGGATCGCTGCTCAAGTCAAGCAAAATTTCGAACGTCGGGCAACTGCCCAAACCCTCTCGGCATAATGGGTTCGACCAAAAAGTTTCATCCTTGATGCCACTGATCCGCGAGGCTTGCACGATCTGCAAGGTTTTCATGTTTTGCCGGTAGCATCACGTCCAAGCAGTCTTCGAAACGATGTTTCATAAATAACAAAATGCATACGCCAAACAGCACATTGCCGGACCGTGACAAGACCAAAGAACAGGATGGCGAGGAAGTCACTGCGCTCGCGCGCGGACTCGACGTTCTGCGCCGAATCGCCACCGCTGACGCGCCCGTCATCAATCGGAACCTGACCGAATAGACAGGGATTCCCAAACTGACTGTCTCGCGCATCACGGCGACGCTGGTCGGAGCGGGACTGCTGCTGCGCCTGCCGGACAGCGAGCGTTTCGTGCTCACCGCATCCGTGCTCGAGTTGAGTAACGGATTTTTGCGCAATTTCGATATTTGTGCGCGGGCCAGGCCGTTTCTGATCGCACTCGCCGAGCGAACCGGGCTGTCCGGTGCACCTGGCCGTGCGCGATCGGCTCGACATGGTTGTAATCGATTCAATCCGGCCGCGCTCGGCGGTGCTCGTGTCGCGGCTGGAAGGGACGCATCGACCTGAGCCGCACCGCCGTCGGCAGCGCCTATCTGGCGGTGCTGCCGGAACCGGAACGCAAAGCGCTGATCGGCAGCCTGCAAACGGCATCCGGTGGCGACTGGCCGGCCATCGCACGCGGTTTGCAACTTGGCCTCGACTACGCGCGTCAGAACGGCTTCGCCATTTCCATCGACGAGTGGCATGACGGGCTGAACGCCGTTGCAGTGGGCTTCGTCGGGCCTTCCGAGGAGCGCTATTCGGTCAACTGTGGCGGCGCGGCGCATCAGTGTCCGACGGGACACGTTGGTCGGCGATGTCGCCCCTGCGCTGCTCGAGTGCGTCGCGGACATCGCGCGCGAAATCGGCGGCCGGGCCGTGGCGCCCTTCGCCGATTAAACTATCGCGCCTGTCCTGTCCGGTCGCTGACGTACCCCGACTGGGCAACGACCGGCGGCAGGTCGCGTGTAACACTCGTAATCAGCCGAAAAAAATGGCTGGTGGACGGGTGTCGGTGCGGGACGTAGCATCATCGCGCGACCAGGCATAGCGCCCCGGATGTCGTGGCGAAGCCGCCGCCGCACTCGTTTGCCGGCC
>JAQFVJ010000398.1 GCA_029439525.1 Caballeronia sp. BR6202001591004 | reverse complement strand
ACGCTCGGCTTCGAGATGAAAACGCGCGATCAGCTCATCACGCGTGGACGGCAGCGGCGGACGCGGCCTGGTCAGATAACGCGCCACGTATTCGTCGGCGGCGGCGCTCGATTCGCCTCGCCGGCCCTGCGCGCTGCGGATGCGCGCGAGAATATTGCGGCGCGCGGCCGATGTGTCCATGGTCCCGTCCTCGTGATTACGGTGCGTGGAATGCGTGCGCGCTGCAAAACCGGCGACGCGTTCAGATTATAACGAGCGATATCCGCGCACGAAGCTCGTCCGAACGGCATAGGCGGAACAGACGAAGACGGGATTCAGTCCTCGCCGACCGGCTGCGGAATGCCGAACACCTGACGCAGATAGGTAAGATAAGCTCGGTCGTCGCACATATTCTTGCCGGGCGAATCCGACAGCTTGGCGACCGGCTGGCCATTGCAGCGAACCATCTTGATGACGATCTGCAGCGGCTGATAGCCGAGATCGTTGGTCAGATTGGTGCCGACGCCGAAGGCCAACTGACAGCGTCCGCGAAAACGCTCATACAATTGCAGCACTTTCGGAATGTTGAGCGCATCAGAGAATACCAGAATCTTGGTGCGCGGGTCGCAGCGGTTCTCTTCGTAATGCAGGAGCAGAAGCTCGCCCCAATCGAACGGATCGCCGGAATCGTGGCGCGCGCCGTCGAAGAGCTTGCAGAAGTACATGTCGAAGTCGCGCAGGAACGCCTTCATGCCGTAGACGTCCGACAGCGCGATTCCCAGGTCGCTGCGATATTCCTTTGCCCACATTTCGAAGCCGAAGATCTGCGAATCGCACAAGCGCGGTCCGAGCGCCTGACACGCCTGAAGATACTCGTGCGCCATCGTACCGAGCGGACGCAGGCCGTGCTTCATCGCGTAATACGTGTTGCTGGTTCCCGCGAACTGCACGCCAAGCTTTTCCTTGAGCGTCAGCACCACTTCCTCGTGCCATTGCTTGGAAAAGCGGCGGCGCGTGCCGTAATCGGCGATCTTGCAATCCGAATACTCGGGCGGCGTGGCGAGCATTTTGATCTTGTCGCGCAGGCGCTCGCGGCCCGTTTCGTACTCGGGCTTGCGCTGCGTGTTGCGGAAATAGACCTGGTTGACGATCGCGAGCACGGGAATTTCGAAGAGGATCGTATGCAGCCACGGCCCCGCGATATCGATGTCGATTTCCCCGTTGCCCTTGGGCGACGGGGAAATGCGGATGGACTTCTCGTTCAGATGGAAGAGCGCGAGAAAGTCGATGAAGTCGCTCTTGATGAAGCGCATGGCTCGCAGATACTCGAGCTCTTCTTCCTTGAAGCGCAGGTTGCAGAGCTGCCGGACCTCGTTGCGAATTTCGTCGATATACGGCACCAGGTCCACATTGGGCGTGCGGCAACGAAAGCGGTATTCGACGTTCGCCGCCGGGAAGTGATGCAGCACCACTTGCATCATGGTGAACTTGTAGAGATCGGTATCGAGCAGCGAATTGATGATCATGGTTCTAACTGGAACATCGATGCGAGGCGATGCGCATGTGGTCTCCGGCCCCATGCATTCCGCGCATCCTTTCGGACCATGTTACCCGAATGTTTAGCAATGCATGGACCATGGCGGCCCTATTCGGAAAAGCCGCATACATAAATCACCAAACGATATAAAGCGTGCTCCCTCGCACTCACGCCCATCTTGACCGTTACATTATAATGTGTGCTTTAGCAAGCGAATCCTCCGGCCCATGCAGCCGAGGGGGCATTCCCCACGAATTTCCGCACGCAGGAGCCCGAATGACTCACGTTGTGACAGAAAGCTGCATCAAGTGCAAGTTCACCGATTGCGTGGACGTGTGCCCGGTGGACTGCTTCCGTGAAGGTCCCAACTTTCTGGCGATCGATCCGGACGAGTGCATTGACTGCGCCGTGTGCGTCGCCGAATGCCCAGTCAACGCGATCTACGCCGAAGAAGACGTGCCCAGCGATCAGCAGCATTTCACTGAACTCAACGCAGAACTCTCTCGCAACTGGCCTAGCATCACCAAGACCAAGGCGCCGCTGCCCGATTCGGACGAATTCCAGGACGTCAAGGACAAGCTGGACATGCTCGAGCGCTGATTCAGGGCGCTCATCTGGCGTCTTCGCATGGCTGCAAAAGGTGACTCGAATGAGGATTCACCGTTGACAGCTTCGCAAACTCTCCCTATTATTTTACAGTTTTGCTGTTGTTGATGTTCCCCGATAGCTCAGTCGGTAGAGCGCCGGACTGTTAATCCGTAGGTCCCTGGTTCGAGCCCAGGTCGGGGAGCCAAAAGCTCCAGCAAAAGCTCAGTCAGTCGGCTTGGGCTTTTTGCATTCCAGCCTTCGCGTTCCCATTTTGTTGCGCGCCCGCATTGCATCTTGCGATTCAAGCAAGGTTTTCGTTTCCGTTTGTATAATTTTGTCATAAAGAACGAGTGTCGATTAGACGCGAAGGGGCAACCCATGCGCTGGGTCTCATCCTCTTGCTGTTCATTGCAGCTTATACCTGGCGCGGCAAGGTGAGACACGGCTTCTTCCGCCAGCTTTCCGATCACTCGACGTTCATGTCACCGATCAACAGTTTCGTTTATCTGTTCTCGAGCGTGCCGTCGACGCCCTACCTCAAGCCGTCCCTCTTTCCCGATCTCGCGCCGATCAAGGCGCAATGGGAGACGATCCGCGCCGAAGCGGTCGCGTTGCACGAAGCGAGCAAGATCCAGGCGGCCGGCAAATACAACGACATCGGCTTCAATTCATTCTTTCGACGCGGCTGGCGGCGCTTCTACCTGAAGTGGTACGACCGGCCGCATCCGTCGGCCGTGGCCGTGTGTCCGAAAACCCTCGCGATCCTGCAAAACATTCCGTCCGTGAAGGCCGCGATGTTCGCGATGCTTCCGCCCAGCGGCACGCTCACGCTGCATCGCGATCCGTACGCGGGGTCGTTGCGCTATCACCTCGGTCTGGAGACGCCGAACGACGATGGTTGCACGATCGTCGTCGATGGCGAGCGCTATTCGTGGCGTGACGGCGAGGAAGTCGTGTTCGACGAAACCTATCTTCACTGGGCCGAGAACACGACGGACAAGGATCGCATCATCCTGTTCTGCGACATCGATCGGCCGATGAAGTATCGCTGGGCACAGGCGGTGAATCACGCGATGGGCGTGTTCCTGATGCGCGCAGCGGCATCGCCCAACGAAGCCGGTGATCGCACACGGGCGGGCTCTGAATCGCGCGTTCTTCAATCTGTATCAGATCCGGCTGGTCGGCAAGCACCTGAAGGCCTGGAACCGGACAGTGTATTACATCGTGAAGTGGCTGCTGTTCGGCGGCATCTCGGTGGCGATTTTCTGGTGCTACTGAGCCTGAAGAGCGTGTTGAGCGTATTGTCCCTCAAGCCATCCACACAATGGTGAGCGAACGTACGCCCTGCGCGCCGCGAATCAGCACGCCTTCGATATCCGCCGTCGCCGACGGACCCGTGACCAGCGCCGCATAGCGCGCCGACTTGAAATCGTCGCGCCGATAAATCTGTTGCAGGCCTTCGACCAGTTGCGACGGGTCGAGCAGCACCACCAGATGCTGCTCGATATAGTCGATCGAGTTGACGACGTATTTATTCCTTCTCGCTGAACTATACCGAGCCGGTTTCGGCGACGCCGAAGCGCGCGCGCACGACGCCTACGTCCACGTTTTCGAGCGACGCCAACACGGTTCCGCCGACAGTTCGCGCGTGCCGTTCACGCTTGGCACCGCCGATGCCACCACCACATCCGCGCCGAAGCGCGATGCGATCATCGCGTTCACTTCGCTCAGGTCGGATGCATCGATGCATGTGCCGCCCATCGGCGTCAGCGCGGCGGTGGAGCGCTCGCGCAGATTCCTTCGAGTGCGGGAAACACCGGCACGTCGGGACGCGGACGCGGGGCGGGTTGCGCCGGAC
>JAQFVJ010000397.1 GCA_029439525.1 Caballeronia sp. BR6202001591004 | reverse complement strand
CTCACGGTAGCGGATTGGGTAAAACCCATTGGGGCGTGGAGCGAACCATTTCGTGGCTTCACAACTTTCGCCAACTACGCATCCCGCTTCGAACGGCTCGCCTTCATCCACGTGGCCTTCATAAAAATCGCTTGCTGCATCATAACATGCTGGCGGCAATTGCGAACGTCATTTCGATAACGCCTTTAAGGCCGACGGTGAATCACGCTGATATCCGCGGGTTGGCTACCGCATTACGGAGATCCGTCATATGAGCCTGCCACTTTTTTTTACGCCGCGAAGCGGCCTGCTGTCTGCCGTCGCGAAGCAGCGCCGTGGGTTGCTCTTGTACCGGGCTACGCCGCCTTCAGGAAACTTTTTTGCT
>JAQFVJ010000396.1 GCA_029439525.1 Caballeronia sp. BR6202001591004 | reverse complement strand
CGCGAGCACAACAAAAATCCGAAGCCGATCAAGTGGAAGTATGACGATCCTTCGCCTCGGATCCACCCGGTGCCAAATCAATCACGCAGTCGACTAGCATCGTCTGCGAATCCTCTTCGATGCGTTCCGCGCCACGCCGCGAGAAACGCCCGCAGGCCATAGAGAAACACGAACGCGGCACCCACCCGCCCAGCGAATCACGTCCAGCAGTACCGGTGCGCGCTGGATGAGCGCATCCCTGCCGCCGACACCGAGCCCGATCAGCAGCACGTCGATCGTCGCGCAGATCGCCACGACGATACCGATGTGCCTGCGCTTCAACCCCTGCCGCAGCACGAATGCGTTTTGCGCACCGATCGCGACGATCAGTCCCGCGCCCGACAAATAGCCTGACAGTGTGTCCGATGAGCCCGCCGTCATTCCGCGTCCGGCTGTTCGGCCGGCGCGGCGCGCGCGAATGCGTCGATCTGGTTGGCGTTATCCGCGATGCGCTGGATGGTCGGATAACGCGACAAGTCGATATTGAAGCGCCGCGCATTGAACACCTGTGGCACGATGTACAAATCGGTGACGTTCGGCGTGTCGCCGAACGTCAGCTTGCCGACGCGCGGTCGCTCGCCAGACGCTTTTCCAGCGTCGTGAAGCCCGCTCGACCCAATGCCGATACCACGCGTTCTTGGTCTCTTCGGGCATCTTCATTTCGTGCTTCAGATACTTGAGCACGCGCAGATTGTCGAGCGGATGAATCTCGCACGCGACCTGCAACGCCACCGAGCCCACGAATGCGCGATCCGCAGCCTTCTCCGGCAACAAGAGCGGCAGCGGATGCGTCTCCTCCAGATACTCGACGATTGCCAGCAACTGCGTAAGCACATCGCCGCTATCAACGCGTGTCGGCACGATGCCGTCCGGACACAAACTCGCGATACTCGGGCTTCAGTTGCTGACCGCCGTCGCGCAGCAGATGCACGGCGGCGTACTCGAAATCGAGTCCTTTCAGATTCAGCGCGATCCGCACCCGATACACCGCCGAACTGCGGAAATAGCGGTAAAGCTTCATGTCGATGACTTCCGCGTCAGACCACACGCACCGAGAATTCGCCGATGCCGTCCACGCCGCCCTTGAGCAGATCGCCCTGAACGACCGCGCCGACGGGTTCCGGCGTGCCGGTGAAAATGAGATCGCCCGGGAAGAGTTCGAACAGCGTCGACAGATATGCGACCGTTTCGCCCACCGACCAGATCAGTTGCGAAATGTCGGAGCGCTGCTTTTCCTGGCCGTTAACCGTTAGCCAGATCGCGCTCTTTTCCAGATGGTCGACTTTCGACACCGGATGGATCGGGCCGATCGGCGCCGAGTGGTCGAAGCCCTTCGCCGTGTCCCACGGACAGCCAA
>JAQFVJ010000395.1 GCA_029439525.1 Caballeronia sp. BR6202001591004 | reverse complement strand
TCGCGGGCGGCGCGGCCGGCATGGATCGCGCGACCGCCGACTACATGGGGATGCTCGCCACGATGATAAACGCGCTCGCACTGCAGGACGCCATGCGTCACGCGGGCATCGAGGCGCGCGTGCAGTCGGCGCTGCGCATGGATCAGGTGGTCGGGCCGTACATCCGCCCGCGCACGATCCGTCAGCTCGAGGAAGGCAAGGTCGTGATTTTCGCGGCCGGCACGGGCAATCCGTTCTTCACGACGGATACGGCTGCCGCGCTGCGTGGCTCGGAAGTCGGCGCCGAAGTGGTGTTGAAGGCGACGAAGGTCGATGGCGTATACTCCGCCGACCCGGAAAAAGATCCGAGCGCGACACGCTACAGCACGATCAGCTTCGATGAAGCGATCGGCAAGAATCTGCAGGTGATGGACGCGACGGCCTTCGCGCTGTGCCGCGACCAGAAGCTGCCGATCCGCGTGTTCTCGATCAACAAGCCGGGCGCGCTCAAGCGCATCGTGCAGGGCGACGACGAAGGGACGCTCGTCCACGTGTAAACTCTCGCGGTATCAAGCGCCGCGTGGCTGGCAGCAGGCCGCGCGCGGAACACGCCGTGTTGTTATTGCTGGCAAAACTCAGGTTTCGGAGGTTCAAATGAGTGTGGCTGACCTTAAAAAGGGCGTCGACCAGAAGATGCAGCGGTCGATCGAAGCATTCAAGGCCGATCTCGCCAAGATTCGCACGGGCCGCGCCCACACGGGCCTGCTCGATCACATCCAGGTCGACTACTACGGCTCGAACGTGCCCATCTCGCAAGTCGCGAACATGACGCTCGTCGACGCTCGCACGATCGGCGTGCAGCCGTGGGAAAAGAAGATGGTCGCCGTGGTCGAGAAGGCGATCCGCGAATCAGACCTCGGTCTGAACCCGGCGCCGCAGGGCGATCTGATCCGTGTGCCGATGCCCGCACTGACCGAAGAGCGCCGCCGCGAACTCACGAAGGTCGTGAAGAGCGAAGGCGAAACAGCGAAGGTCGCCGTGCGCAATCTGCGCCGCGACGCGAACGACGCGCTCAAGAAGCTGATCAAGGACAAGGAAATCTCGGAAGACGACGAGCGCCGCGCGAGCGACGACGTGCAGAAGTTCACGGACAAGTTCGTGGCCGAGATCGACAAGCTCGTACAGACCAAAGAAGCCGAAATCATGACGGTGTGAGACCGTAGATACGGTTTTGCCAGCCCTGATCCATACAGTCGGGCTGGCTCTCACATCCTCCCGATTACAAGATTCAGCGGCCATGACCTATACCAGCTCCACCGTTACCGTGCCCGATGTCGCAGCAGTCCCGCGTCACGTCGCGATCATCATGGACGGCAACGGCCGTTGGGCGACCGAGCGGCGCCTGCCGCGCGGCGCCGGTCACGCGCGCGGCGTCGATGCGGTGCGCGCCACCGTCGAAAGCTGTGCGCTGCGCGGTGTCGAATTCGTTACGCTGTTCGCGTTCAGCTCGGAAAACTGGCGTCGCCCGGCCGAAGAAGTCTCCTTTCTGATGCGCCTGTTCGTGACCGCACTCGAACGCGAGATCGGCAAGCTGCACGCCAACGGCATCCGCCTTCGCGTGGTCGGCGACATCGCCATGTTCGACGACCACATCCGCGCGCTCATCAATCGCGCCGAGACCAAGACCGCGCGCAACACGCGTCTGACGCTCACCATCGCAGCCAACTACGGCGGACGCTGGGACATCATGCAGGCGACAAAAAAGCTCATCGCGCAATCGCTCGAACAGGGGGTGCCGGCGCGCGTGGACGACGAGTCCTTCGCCGAGCACCTGTCGATGACGTACGCGCCGGAGCCCGATCTTTTCATCCGCACCGGCGGCGAGCAGCGTATCAGCAACTTCCTGCTGTGGCAGCTCGCGTACACCGGGTTCTATTTCACCGACACCTACTGGCCCGACTTCGACGAGCAGGCGC
>JAQFVJ010000394.1 GCA_029439525.1 Caballeronia sp. BR6202001591004 | reverse complement strand
CCGCGCGCGCTCGAACGCACGCGGAGGCTAAAGGATTTCGCTCATGCATCCGATGCTCAATATCGCTGTCAAGGCCTCGCGCCGCGCCGGACAGATCATCAACCGCGCGTCGCTCGATCTGGACCGCATCCAGATCAGCAAGAAGCAGCACAACGACTTCGTGACGGAAGTCGACAAGGCGTCCGAAGCCGCTATTATCGAGACGCTACAAGCCGCCTATCCCGATCATTCGATTCTCGCCGAAGAATCCGGCGAAACCGATCGCGAGTCGGAATACCAGTGGATCGTCGATCCGCTCGACGGCACCACCAACTTCATCCACGGTTTCCAGTATTACTGCGTGTCGATCGCGCTGGTGCACAAGGGCATCGTCTCGCAGTCGGTCGTCTATGACCCGACGCGCAATGATCTCTTCACCGCCTCGCGCGGCCGCGGCGCGTATCTGAACGAACGGCGCATCCGCGTCGGCAAGCTCGATCGCCTGTCGGACGCGCTCGTCGGCACCGGCTTTCCGTTCCGCGACGAACAAGGCCTCAACGGCTACATGCGCCTGTTCAGCGAAATGACGCTGTCGTGCGCGGGCCTGCGCCGTCCGGGCGCGGCGGCGCTCGATCTGGCGAACCTCGCGGCCGGCCGGCTCGATGGCTTCTTCGAACAGGGCATCCATTCGTGGGATGTCGCGGCGGGCAGCCTCATCATTACCGAAGCGGGCGGCCTCGTCGGCAACTACACGGGCGAGTCGGACTTCCTGTTCCAAAATGAAATCGTCGCCGCGAATCCGAAGGTCTACGCGCAGATGGTCAAGATTCTCGACCCGTATTCGCGCACGCGTCTGACCGGCGAATAAATGTTTGTTTGGGGGCGCGGCTCGCGCGCCCCTCACTTCTGCTCCCCTTTCCCGCCTTTCTGCACCGATTGCACGGCTCCGTTACAATGCACTCTTTTGCTCTTGCTTTTGTGGGGCGATCCGCGCTTTTTCGGGCACCATTCCGCATCCGTTCGATATGAAGAAAGGCTTCTACACGATCATCGTCGTGCAGTTCGTCTCGTCGCTCGTGGACAATGCGCTCCTGATCGCCGCGATCGCGATGCTCGCCCTCGTCCATTCGGCGCCGTGGATCACGCCGCTAGCAGATTTTCTTCACGGTCGCGCGTATGTCGTGCTCGCGCCTTTCGTCGGCGCATTCGCCGATGCCATGCAAAAGCGCCACGTCATGTTCATACGCGCTGAAGGCGCTCGGCTGCGCGATGATGATTACAGGCGTGCATCCGATGATCGCGTATGGCGTCGTTGGGCTCGGCACGGCAGGCTATTCGCCGGCCAAGTACGACATCCTGACCGAACTGCTGCCGCCGCAGAAGCTCATCGCGGCCAACGACGCGTGGCTCGAATCCGCGACCGTCGGCTCGCCGATCCTCGGCACCGTGATCGGCGGCGCGCTCGTCAGCGATACCGTTACGCACTGGACGCAGCACGCGCACATTCCGTTCGTGCGCACCACCGCGCACGCCGCCCTGTTCACGGTGATGCTGATCTACGCGTCGGCGGCGCTCATCAACGTATTCATTCCCGACACGGGTGCGCCTTATCCCAATCGTCTAAAAGAGCCGACGAAACTGGTAAGCGATTTCTCGCACTGCTTCAAGGTGCTATGGAAGGACAAGCTCGCGCAGATCGCGCTGTGGGTCACGACGCTGTTGTGGGGCGCGGCGGTCACGCTGCAACTGCTGGTGCTCAAATGGGCCAACGCGAATCTCGGCCTGTCGCTGTCGAAGGCGGCGGTGCTGCAAGGCGTGACGGGAATCGGCATCGCGCTGGGCGCGGCGGCGTCCGCGTGGATCGCGCTGCGGCCGTCGTCGCTCAAAGTGTTGCCAGTGGGCATGCTGATCGGCGCGGTGTCGGTGGCGATAGCGTTCTATAATAGTAGAATAGGATCTGTTCCCGGCGGGCGGGGGCGTGCATATCGGGCCGCTGTTCGCGCCGGCGTGCACCTATGGGCTATCCGCTGATGATCGCGCTGGGAGGCCTGTCGGGCTTTTTCATCGTGCCGATGAACGCCATTCTCCAGCATCGCGGCGCGACGCTGCTGTCGGCCGTGCATTCCATCGCGGTGCAAAATTTCAATCAGAGAATATCGCAGTGTTCGCCATGCTCGGCGCTTACGCGCTGCTTCTGACCGCGAAGGTGCCGGTGCAGTGGATCATCGTGATTTTCGGCGTTTTTGTAGCCGTGATGATGGCGCTCGTCATGCGCCTGCACACGCAAAACGAACAAGAGGTCGATTTGGGCGC
>JAQFVJ010000393.1 GCA_029439525.1 Caballeronia sp. BR6202001591004 | reverse complement strand
ATTCTACTCGACGATGAAAAAGTCGGGCGGCATCAGCCACGTGCTAGCGCACTACGTCGAAGGCGCATCGCACATGGCCGAAGGTTATACGAGTGCGGCGCCCGGCAATATCGGCGTTTGCATCGGCACGTCGAGCCCCGCGGGCACCGATATGATCATCGGCTTGTACTCCGCGTCCGCCGATTCGATCTCCATTCTCACGATCACCGGCCAGGCGCGGCGCGCGCGTCTGGTCTGTACAAGGAGACTTCCAGGCCGTCGATATCGAATCGATCGCCAAGCCCGTGACCAAGTGGACCGTGACCGTGCGCGAACCGGCGCTGGTGCCGCGCGTGTTCCAGCAGGCGTTCTATCTGATAGCGCTCGGGCCGTCCGGGTCCGGTGCTGGTCGATTTGCCGATCGATGTGCAAATGGCCGAAATCGAATTCGATATCGACACCGACGAGCCTCTGCCGGTCTACAAGCCGAAAAGCGACGCGCGCCCAGGTCGAAAAGGCGCTGTCGATACTCAACGACGCGGGAAAGCCGTTGATCGTCTCCGGCGGCGGCTTGCTCAACGCGGCGGCGGAAGACCTGCTCGTGCCGTTCGCGGAAACCATCGGCGTGCCCCTCATTTCGACGCTTATGTCGTGGGGCGCGATTCCCAACGATCACCCGCTGATGGCCAGCATGTGCGGTTTGCAGACGTCGCACCGCTACGGCAACGCGACGATGCTCGCCTCCGACTTCGTGCTGGGCATCGGCAACCGCTGGGCGAATCGCCATACGGGCAGCATCGAGGTTTACACCAAGGGCCGTAAGTTCGTGCACGTGGACATCGAGCCGCCGCAGATCGGTCGCGTGTTCGGTCCGGATTTCGGCATCATGTCGGACGCGAAGGCGGCGCTCGAACTCTTCGTAGAAGTGGCGAAGGAATGGAAGGCCGCCGGCAAGCTCAAGGACCGCAGCGCATGGAAGACGACCTGGCCGCGACGATCAAGAAGAACCTGCCGCAGATCGCGCATATCCAGCTCGCCGATAACCCCGGCCGCAACAAACCGGGCACGGGCGAGATCAACTACGCGTTCCTGTTCGGGCTGCTCGATTCGATCGGCTATCAAGGCTGGATCGGCGCAAGTACAAGCCGCGCGCAGGCACGGAAGCGGGTCTCGGCTGGCTTCAGTCGGTCGCCGGCGTGAAGCAACACGCAACTGCTTAACGAAAGACACAAGGAGGTGCATCAGGTATGGCAACCATCGGTTTCATCGGCCTCGGCATCATGGGCGCGCACATGGCACGCAACCTTCTGAAGGGTAGGTAGCCACAAGCTCGTCGTGAACGGTAAATTCCCGGTGCCGGACGATATCCGCGAAAAGACGCAAGTGGTCAAAGATTCGACCGTCGTCACGCGGCGAGCGAGATCGTCATCACGATGGTCCCCGACACGCCCGGTGTGAACGCCGTGCTGTTCGCCGATGACGGCGTCACAACGGCCTCACCAAGGGCAAGCTCGTGATCGACATGAGCTCGATTAACCCGCTCGACACGCAGGAATTCGCCAAGAAGATCAACGCGCTGGGCTGCGATTATTTGGATGCGCCGGTGTCCGGCGGCGAAGTCGGCGCACGCGATGCGACGCTCACGATCATGGTCTGCGGTCCGGAGAAGTCGTTCAACGTCGCCAAGCCGCTGTTCGATCTGATGGGCAAAAACATCTCGCACATCGGCGACAACGGCGCGGGTCAGACCTGCAAGGTCGCGAACCAGATCATCGTCGCGCTGAACATCGAAGCGGTCGCGGAAGCACTATTGTTTGCGGCGCACTCGGGCACCGATCCGCATCGAACTGCATCAGAAGGACCTGAATCTCGCGCTCGACGGCGCACGCAAGATAGGTCTTGCCCTGCCCCACACTGTAAGCGCGCAGCAGTTGTTCAGCGTGTGCGCGGCGAGCGGCGGCAAGGCACACTCGGCCATGGTGCGTGCGGTCGAGATCATGTCGAACTTCCAGGTGGCCGACGAGCCGCAACAAACCAAGGCTACCGCGTAAGTCACCTGTACCATGGGTGGGGCGTCCCGTGTATGGACACGCGGGACAAATGTCGCTCTGGGCTGAGGGCGACAAGTGGGGTCCGAGAGCGGCAGCCGGCGGTGCGCTGTGTAGGCCTTGGTCGGTCAAACGGTTTGTCGTCGGGTGTCCGCGTCGGATTTGCGCAGTCGTATAAAAAAACGCGAACCTCGGGTCGCGTTTTTTGCTTTCTAGCACAGCGCGTCATTAAATTAGCACCATGTCTGTGTTTAGACACGGGTCATGGGCAAAATGAATCTGCCCGATACCGAACGCGAGCAACTGCTGTTGGCGGTGCGCAGGCGAACGGTGCGGGCGGCGGACC
>JAQFVJ010000392.1 GCA_029439525.1 Caballeronia sp. BR6202001591004 | reverse complement strand
ACAACACGCGTCGCTTCGCACAACACGCGTCGCTTCGCACAACACGCGTCGCTTCGCACAACACGCGTCGCTTCGCACAACACGCGTCGCTTCGCACAACACGCTCGTGCGTCCGCTCCAGACGGTGATCGCGTTGTTCAACATCGACGTGGGCATCGGATACGCGACGCCGAATTGCCACGCCGGCGGCGCGGGCACGTGGCGCGCCGGCAGCCAGTCGTCGCCGCACAGCCACAGCCCCCGCCGCCGAGAATTCGGTGTCGGCCTCGCGCATCAGGAACGGATGCAGTCCGAGACCGAACGGCAGCGCCTCGACGCCGGTATTTTCGATGCCGAGCGTCACGACGAGCGTCGAGTCCCCAAGCGCATAGGTCTGCGAAGCGCGAAACGAATACGGCTTGCCCGCACTGTGATCGAGCGACAGACGTACGCGCGTTCCCTCTTCTTCGACGGTCCATGCGCCGAGCCAGCCGTCGCCGTGCAGCGGCAGCGGCTCCGCTAGGGCGATTACAGGAAATCTCGACCGCGCGGCCGGAAAACTCGAAGTGCCCGTTTCCGATGCGATTTGAATACGGCAGCAGCGGATAGCATGCGAACTGGTTGGGACCGACATCGTGACAGGGGCGGAAAATCGGCACCGACGCGCCCTGATGTCGCCAGTCGAAGCGCGTGATGCCGCCGCCCAGCGTGATGCAGCCGTCCACCTGCGCGTCGCCGATGGCGACGACCACCGTGCTGGGCCCGGGCCGGATGGGCGGTTCAGCGGCGGCTGCGAGGCACGAGCGCCGCGCGTTGGCCTGTGCCGTGGAGGTCGAAGTGGATCGAGGTCGTTGTTCCGTGCGCGCAGCGGTCATGACTAATGCTCCATCGAGAGGCGTCCACCCGGATTCACGGACAGCGCGTCGTCGCGTGCCGTCTCGGTATTCAAAGCTTTCCTGCGAACCAGTTCTCCGCGATGCCACGCGCGCCCGGCTGCGCCGCGAACACACCACCCGCGTAGGCATCGCTGTCGTCCAGGCCGATACGCGCGCTCGTCACGTACATTGTCCCCAGGTCTGCGTCACCGAACGCGACACAGCTCGGCTGTTCGGTCGGCACCTCGACGCGTGCGGTTTCGCGTCCGTCGGGCGCGTAGCGGACCACGCGCCGGCCGCCCCACTGCGCGTTCCACAGGCCGCCCTCGGCATCGACGGTCGAGCCGTCGGGCACGCCGTCGGCGTCCTTCAGTTCGACGAACAGACAGTCGTTCGCGAATGTCGCATAGTCGCACACGCGGATCTGGCGCATCGGCGAATCGCAGTAATACATTTTCGTGCCGGCCGGGCTGAAGCCGATGCTGTTCGAAATCGCGCAATCACCGAGCGGCAGACGTTCGAGCATGAGATCGGCATTGAGACGGTAAAATCCGCCGATCGGTTCCGCATCCTCGACGTCGTGTTTGGTGCCGAAGACGAAGCGCCCTTCGCGATCGCAGCGGCCGTCGTTCAGGCGCGTGGGCATATCGGACTCGACTTCGGTGATCGTCTCGATCGCGCCCGACGACAGATCGAAGAACGCCAGCCGCGAGGCTAAGCCAAGCAGGAGTGTGTCGGTGTCGGCGCACAGCGCGAAGGTGGCGAGGCGTTCGGGCATGTCGAACGCGTGGCTCGACTGGTCGCGCGGATCGTAGCGCCAGAGTTTTTTGCCTTCGATATCGACCCAGTAGAAGCGGCCGCTGCGCGCGCACCAGGTAGCGCCTTCGCCGAGGACGCAGCGGCTATCGATCACGAGTTGCGCGTTG
>JAQFVJ010000391.1 GCA_029439525.1 Caballeronia sp. BR6202001591004 | reverse complement strand
CCGGTTGCGGGTCTCGGCACGCGGTTCCTTCCCGCGACGAAGGCCAGCCCGAAGGAAATGCTGCCAGTCGTGGACAAGCCGCTGATTCAATACGCGGTCGAGGAAGCGATGGCGGCCGGCATCACGGAAATGATCTTCGTGACCGGGCGTTCCAAGCGCGCGATCGAAGACCACTTCGATAAGTCCTATGAGATCGAGGCCAAACTTGAAGCGCGTGGCAAGGAAAAGCTGCTCGACCTCGTGCGCAGCATCAAGCCGAGCCACGTCGACTGCTTCTACGTGCGTCAGGCCGAAGCACTCGGTCTCGGCCACGCCGTGCTGTGCGCCGAAAAGCTGGTGGGCGACAACCCGTTCGCCGTGATCCTCGCAGACGACTTGCTGTACGGCCAGCCGCCCGTCATGTCGCAGATGATCGAAGTCTTCGACCACTATCACTCTCACTCGTCGGTGATCGGCGTCGAAGAAATTCCGCCGCAGGACTCGAAGTCGTATGGCACCATCGACGTATTATGGGTTCTACAAATGGAAAATACATTCCAATTTGTTTTACGTCTTCCTATAATCGGTTCCACGGCGTTCGTGCCGGAACGCCCATGACAAGGCCTTGCAAATGGATATGACACCAGCACCGACGTGCAAAGCGTCGACGAACTCATGCAGCGCATCACCGATGCGTACGATTCGCTGCCGCGCCAGTTGAAGAGAAGAGCGTGTCGACGTATATCGAGCAGCATCGACCGAGCGTGATGATGGATCGCACCAGCGACATCGCCACGTCGTGCGGCGTGCATCCTTCTGCCGTGGTGCGCTTTGCGCAGCGCTTCGGCTTCCTCGGGCTTCTCGGATCTGCAGGCCGTTTTCAGGCAGGCATACACGGGCGCGAACGGTTCGCAGCAGAGCTATTCAGCAGCGTATCCGAAAGCTCATCGACGAGAAGGCGAGCGAGGCGTCGGGCTGTCGGTGGCGCGCGAGTTCATCGCCGCGAGCCGCACCGGACTCGACGAACTCGAAGCTGGTCTCGACGACGAGCAGTTCGAGCAGGCCGTCGACATGCTCTCGCAGGCGGGAAACATCTCATCTATGTGATCGGCGTGCGTCGCTCGTTTGCGGTGGCGAGCTACATTGTCTATGTCTTGCAGCACAAGAGGGAAGTGCGTGCATCTGATTTCGGGCTTCGGCGGCATGTTTCGCGAACAAGTGCGCAGCGTGAAGAAGGGCGATGTCGTGATTGCAATCAGCTTCGCGCCGTACGGCAAGGAAACGCAGTACTGCGGCGCGTGGCGCAGCATCACGGCGCGAGAAGACCCTTGTCGTCACCGATAGCCAGCTTTCGCCGCTCGCGCGTCATGCGAGCGCCAGTTTGTTCGTGAAGGAGGACAGCGCATTTGCGTTCCGTTCGTTCATGAGCACGATTTGCCTGTGCCAGGCGTTGTTCATCGCGCTCGCGTACCAGCTTGAATTGAACGTCGAAGAATCCAAGGAGACAAGCGGCTTAACGATTGATGTGGCGGTATTTCGGCGCAGGGCGGATCGGCAAGATTCACGCGGCCAATCTCGCGCGGCAGCCGGGCGCGCGGTTTAAGTATGTGGTCGATGTGAATCGCGATGCGGCCGCGGCGCTCGCCGCGCAACACGGCGCGCAAGTGGCGAATGTGGATGGCGCGATGGGCGATGCCTCCGTCGGCGCGACGGTCGTATGCTCGAGCACGGACACGCATGCCGATCTGATTCTGGCATCGGCGGCGCAAAAGAAGAACGTGTTCTGCGAGAAGCCCGTCGACCTGGCGCTCGAGCGTGCGCGCGCCTGTGCCGATGCGGTCGGACAAGCGGGCGTCCTCTGCATGATTGGTTTTCAGCGGCGCTTCGATCCGACTTTCTCGGCGCTCAAGGCGCGCATCGATGCGGCGAAATCGGCGAACCGGAAATGCTGATCGTCACGAGCCGCGATCCGGGCGCGCCGCCCGTCGAGTACATTAGGCATTCGGGCAGTATCTTCAAGGACATGCTGATCCACGACTTCGACATCTTCCGCTGGATTCTCGATGACGAAGCCGACATGCTGCACGCCACCGGCAGTTGTCTGACCGATCCCGCGATCGCCGATGCGGGTGACGTCGATTCGACCGCCGTCACGATCCGCACGAAGCGCGAGCGCCTGTGCCGATCAACATGGCGCGTCGCGTGGCGTATGGCTACGATCAGGGCTTCGAATTGCTCGGCAGCGCGGGCATGCTGCAGGCGGGCAATGTGCGTTCGACCGAAGTGACGTCCTACACGAAATCGGCCGTGTCGAGCGACGTGCCCGAAGCGTTCTTCCTCGAACGCTATCGCGCGGCGTATGCAGTGGAAATCGTGCATTTCTTCGATGCGGTGAACAACGGCAAGCCGGTGCGTACCACCGTCGCCGATGGTATGAAGGCGTTGGAGCTTGCAGAGGCCGCGCCGACCTCGTGGAAAGAGAAGCGGATCGTCCAAACTCGGGGAGAACGCATGAATACGGTGCGCGCGCTTCGGGATCATCAGCTTAGGAAGGCTCGGGCGTCGCCACGCGGAAAATCTCGCGTGGCATGTGCCGGGGGCACGGCTCGTTGCGGCGTGCAGCCCCGTGAAGGAGGAGCGCGACTGGGCTTCGTCGCACTTGCCCGAGCTATCGCTGTATGTCGATTACAATGAACTGCTGACCGATGCGTCGATCGATGCGGTGTGGCTCGTCACGCCCACGTCACTGCACGCGACGCAGATTATCGAGGCGCTGCGTGCGGGCAAGCACGTGTTCTGCTAGAAGCCGCTGTCGCTCGATCTCGTCGAATGCGATACGGTGATCGAAGCGCACGCGCGTCATCCGCATCTGCAGGTGGTGATCGGCTTCGTGCGGCGCTTCGATGCGAGCTACCGCGATGCGTTCGAACGCATTCACGGTGATGCGATCGGCCAGCCGTTCATGGTGCGCTCGCAGACCTGCGACAAGAACGATCCCGATGGCTTCTTCGTGCGATTTGCGTCGACTTCGGGCGGGTTGTTTCTCGATTGCAGCGTGCACGATATCGATCTCGCGCGCTGGCTATTGGGCAATCCGAAGCCGAAGCGGGTCTATGCGAGCGGCACGATCGCGATCCACGAAGGCTTGCGCGAGTGCAACGATATCGATAACGGCGTGGGCGTCGTCGAATTCGAAGGCGGCAAGCTCGCGGTGTTCTATGCTTCGCGCACGATGGCGCATGGACATGACACCCAGACGGAAGTGATCGGCACGGCGGGCGTGCTGTCTTTGGGGCGTAATCCGCGCGCAAATCGCGTGGAAATCGCGGATGCGCACGAGATGCGCAATGCGTGCACGCCGACGTTTTTCGAGCGTTTCGAGGATGCGTTTTTGCGGGAAGCGCAGGCGTTCGTGGTTTCGCTTAAAGGATGGCAAGCCGACAGGTCTGACGCTCGACGATGCGGGAGGCTTATGAGCGCGGCCATCCAGTCGATTTCCACCCACTGCGCTAAACTTACAGCTTAACCGAGCACGCATCGGAACACGCACAGGGATGCAAAACGCGATGGAAGTTCACAAGGAAGTCGACGCGCGCGGGCTCAAGTGCCCGCTGCCGATTCTGCGGGCGAAGAAGGCGCTCGCCGACATGACGAGCGGCCAGATTCTGAAGGTGCTGGCGACCGATCCGGGTTTGCAGCGCGATTTCGCGGCGTTCGCCAAGCAGACCGGCAATGAAATCGTCGAATCGACGGCGCAGGACAAGACCTTTATTTTTCTCATGCGCCGCCGCTGATTTTTAAACGCAAGAAAAGAAAATGCCTGTCACGAAAAAACGTGACGGGCATTTTTTATTGGATACCGAAAACTCAGCCTTCCAGCACCGGTGAGCGCGTGCGCAGATATTCTTCGAATTCCCTCCTCACTTCCGGGTGACGCAGCGCGAATTCGACCGTCGCCTTCAGATAGCCGATCTTGCTGCCGCAGTCGAAACGCGTGCCGTGGTACTTGTACGCGAGCACTTGTTCATCCGATAGCAGCGACTGGATCGCGTCCGTCAGTTGCAGTTCGCCGCCCGCGCCCGGCTTGGGCGCGCGGATGTGGGCGAAAATGCGCGGCTGCAGCACGTAACGGCCGACCACGCCCAGATTCGACGGCGCCACCGCCGGCTCCGGCTTCTCGATGATGCCCGACAGCTTGAAGATGTTGTCTTCCCATTCCTTGCCGTCGATGGTGCCATACGACTTCGAGTCCTGCGGCGGAATTTCTTCGACGCCGATCACCGACGAGTGAGAGTGATAGTGGTCGAAGACTTCGATCATCTGCGACATGACGGGCGGCTGGCCGTACAGCAAGTCGTCTGCGAGGATCACGGCGAACGGGTTGTCGCCCACCAGCTTTTCGGCGCACAGCACGGCGTGGCCGAGACCGAGTGCTTCGGCCTGACGCACGTAGAAGCAGTCGACGTGGCTCGGCTTGATGCTGCGCACGAGGTCGAGCAGCTTTTCCTTGCCACGCGCTTCAAGTTTGGCCTCGATCTCATAGGACTTATCGAAGTGGTCTTCGATCGCGCGCTTGGAACGCCCGGTCACGAAGATCATTTCCGTGATGCCGGCCGCCATCGCTTCCTCGACCGCGTATTGAATCAGCGGCTTGTCCACGACTGGCAGCATTTCCTTCGGGCTGGCCTTCGTCGCGGGAAGGAACCGCGTGCCGAGACCCGCAACCGG
>JAQFVJ010000390.1 GCA_029439525.1 Caballeronia sp. BR6202001591004 | reverse complement strand
ACGACCGGCTTCACGCCTTCGGGAATCGGCGGCAACACCTTGCTCGGTTCCGGACGCCACGTACCGTCATAGCGCGGCTTTTCACCGGCGGCGCGCTGGCGTTCGCGCAGCGCGTCGGGTTCTTCCGTCGACATGTAGCAGTGGTACGCAAGGCCCTTTTCCATCATCTGCGCGACGACTTCCCGGTAACGGTCCATGCGCTGCATCTGATAGAACGGGCCTTCGTCGAAATCGAGTTCGAGCCACGCCATGCCTTCGAGAATCGCATCCACCGATGCGTTCGTGGAGCGTTCGACGTCCGTATCCTCGATGCGCAGCACGAAGGTGCCCTTCATCTTGCGCGCGAACGCCCACGGATACAGCGCGGAGCGGATGTTGCCGAGATGGATGAAGCCGGTCGGGCTCGGAGCGAAGCGGGTACGGACTTGAGTGGTCATTGCTGTTTACTCGATGATGCCGCTCGCGCCCGGCCGACAAGCCGATGGAGCGCACCGAAGCGACTGAGGCAGACACGCCGGCCGGGCTCGAATTCGCCTGGCCCGACGCCGATACGGCGCAGCGCGCGCCTGCTCAAAATGAGACGGAATTATACTCGCCGCCCCACGAAACGTCGAACCGGGGCGCTTTTGTTTTATGATGTGCGCGCCATTTTTCGACATGCCCGACACGCCGCCATCTAAAAGCACGAGCGCGTCTCGCGGCAGCGCTGGAGCACACCTTGAAGCCATCCTCACCCCGCCTTTCACGCCGCACGTTTTCGCTCGCGGCGGCATCGTCCGTTCTCGCCGCATGCACCACGACCAGCACGAGCACCGTCATTCCGAGTGCCGGAAACACCACGCCGCCAAAGCCCGAGCCGCAGCGGCCGGTGCGTATCGGACTCGCGCTAGGCGGCGGCGCGGCGCGTGGCTTCGCGCATATCGGCGTCATCAAGGCACTGGAGGCGCGCAACGTGCAGGTCGATCTGGTTGCGGGCACGAGCGCGGGGTCGGTGATCGCCGCGCTGTATGCGTCGGGGATGAACGGCATCGCCATCAACAAGCTCGCACTGACGATGGACGAAGCGTCGATCAGCGACTGGGCGATGCCCTTTCGCACGCGCGGCATTCTGCAGGGCGTGGCGCTGCAAAACTACCTCAACAAGACGCTCGACAATCGGCCGATCGAGAAGATGCAAAAGCCGCTCAGCATCATTGCGACTGATCTGAAGAACGGCCAGCCGATTCTCTTCCAGCCCGGCAACACGGGCGTCACGGTGCGGGCGTCGTGCAGCGTGCCGTCGATTTTTGAACCGGTGAAGATCGGCGATCACGAATATACATCGATGGCGGACTCGTCAGCCCGGTGCCCGCCGCGTTCGCGCACAAGATGGGCGCGGATTTCATGATCGCCGTCGATATCTCATCGCGGCCTGAGAACGCGCTCACGTCCAGTTCCTTCGACATGTTGATGCAGACGTTCACGATCATGGGCCAGACCGAACTCGACAAATACGCCGACGCCGTGATTCGCCCGAATCTCGCCGCGATGAGCAGCAGCGACTTCAGCCAGCGCAACGCGTCGATCCTTGCGGGTGAAGAAGCAGTCGCGAAGATGTGGCCGACGCTCCAGCGTCAGTTGTCGGAGCGCGGCATACGTGTCTGAAAGTTCCTTTTCCGGCAGCGAAAGCAAAGAGGCCACGTAATTTTGTGTGGCCTCTTTCGTTGCCCGATCAGCGTAGTGACCTGATCTTGTCCTCCGACGTCACATCGGCTGGCTGGCCGCCGTATGTCGCGCGCAGATAGTTCACGAGTTGCGCGAGCTGCTCGTCGCTCGAATGCCGGCATCGCCTGCATGCTTTCGACGCCCGTGAACGCCTGCTCGCCGGCGCCGTTCAGCACCGACACGATCAGATTGCGCGGATCGGTCTGGCACAGCGTCGAGTTGCCGGCCATGGCGACAGCGACATGCGGCTTGCCCTCGCCTTCGTGGCCGTGACAGCCGGCGCACGAATCGAGATAGAGATGGCGGCCCGGCGCGAGCCGTTTCGCGGCATCGGCATCGACGGAGGACAGCGGCAACGGCAACGGCGCGGGCGGCGCATCGCCGAGCAGATAGGTCGCGTGAGCGCGCGCTGATCGTCGGCGCTCAGATACTGCGTGCTCACTCAGATAGAGACGACCGGATGCATCTCACCGAACGCCGATCCTTGCCGCGCGACGCCCGTCGAGAAGAAACGCCTGCAGATCCGCTGCCGTCCAGCCGCGCGCCACCAGCGCGGCCGGCGTGATATCCGGCGCGCCGACGCGACCGAGCGCTTCGCCCTGCTGCGTCCTCGACGTGTCGAGCTGGCCGAACGCGCCGCGCGGCGTGTGGCACTCCGCGCAATGGCAGAGCGCGTTGGCCAGATAGGGCCCGCGCGTCCAGTCCGCCGACTGGCCCACCGATGCATCTGGCAAACCGTCCTCCAAAAACAACATGTCCCAGAAACGCACGGCGAAGCGGAAATTGTACGGGAACCGCACGTCCGCATCGACGTTCGGCACCGCAGCCGGCTTCTGCGCCATCAGATACGCGTAGATCGCGTCGCTGTCCTCGCGCGCCATCTGCCGATATGACGTGTACGCGGCATCGCCGGATATAGTTTGCCGTTTGGCGTCACGCCGTCGTGCAGCGCCTTGTAGAATCTTCCGCATTCCATTTGCCGATTCCGTATTTCGGATCTGGCGTGATATTGCTGCCGTAGAAGGTGTGCCGAACTGCGATTCGAGCGTCACGCCCCCTGCGAACGGCGGCGCGCCGTTCGTCCCCGTGTGACAGGCGGCGCAGTCAGCCGCGCGCGAGGTTGCGGCCCAGTTCGATCTGTTTCGACGAACTCACCGGCGGC
>JAQFVJ010000389.1 GCA_029439525.1 Caballeronia sp. BR6202001591004 | reverse complement strand
CGACGGCATGGGCGACGACCAGCCGCCGGGCGAGCTGAACCACGCCACCAAGCTCGGCGAGAACTTCGGCTTTCCGTATTACGGCGGCGGCCATACGCGGACCGTCGAGTACAAGGACGATACGCCGCCCGCGAATCTCGTATTCCCGCAGGTCGAATTCGCGGCGCACGCAGGCGGACCTCAGCATGTCCATTTTACAACGGCAAGATGTTCCCGCAGAAGTTACCAGGGCGACATTTTCGATGCGGAACACGGCTTGTAGAACCGCACCAAGCCGATTGGCGCGCGGCATCATGTTCGTGCCGATCAAGGACGACGGCACGGCGGGCGATGCCGAAGTCTTCGCGGAAGGCTGGCTCACGCCGAGCGGCGATTACATGGGGCGCCCGATCGATGTGCAAATGCTGGGCGACGGCTCACTGCTTGTCTCCGATGACTACGCGGGCGCGATCTATCGCATCTCGTACACGGGGGCGAAATGAGCGGCGCGCTGAGGGCGGTGGTGCTCGCGGGTTCGCTCGCAGTGCTATCGCACGCGTCGTTCGCCGCCGGCGATGCCACGGCGGGCCGCCCGAAAGCGACGGCGTGCGCGGCGTGTCATGGCCATCGATAGGATGTCGAAGATGCCGGAGGCGCCCAATCTCGCCGGACAGACGGAGGAATATCTCGTGAAGGCGCTCAACGAATTCCGCTCGGGGGCGCGCCAGAACGAGATGATGGGCGAAGACACTGTCGGACACCGATGTCGCGAATCTCGCGGCGTACTACCACAGTCTGGGAAGCAAGCCGTAACAAGCGTGGTCTGAATATTCCGATTGACCGTTCCAATGGACGCGATCGCGAAAATCTTTGTTTACTCGCTTGACTCGGGGAGATAAGGGTTTATACCAATTATTATCTCCTCCATGTCTGAACCGATGTGGATTCAAGCCCGCTCAACGAAGCGGGCTTTTTTTGTCCCGCGTTTCTGCCTGCATGCCGTCATCACGGCTCGTCGGGCATGTCGGCGCGCAATTCGGTTTCGATCCGATCGATCGACGGCAGCGTGGTTTCGAGCGCTTCCGGCACCTGGCGAAGCAACTGATATTCGGCGACGCCCATCGGCTTAGCCACGCCTCGCAGCGCGTATTCTGCGACCAGCCGGTTTTTCTCCTTGCACAGAAGCAGCCCGATGGTCGGCTGATCCTCGGGCGCCTTCACCTGCGTATCGACGGGCGGAGAGATAGAAGTTGAGCTGGCCCGCGTATTCGGGCTTGAACGGCGTCGTCTTCAGTTCGACCATGACATAGCAGCGCAACTTGAGATGATAGAACAGCAGGTCGATGAAGAACTCGTCGGCACCCACGTCCAGCCGATACTGACGCCCGACGGATGCGAATCCCGCGCCCAGTTCCAGAAGAAAGCGCGTGATGTGGCGCGTCAACGCCTGCTCGATGTCGCGCTCCTGAGCGTCCTCGGTGAGGCCCAGGAAATCGAAAACGTATGGATCTTTCAGCGCTTCACGCACGAGATCGGATTGCGGCGGCAGCCGCTCGCCGAAATTCGTGCATGTACTTCAGATTGCGCGGCGAGAATCCGCGCATGTCGGGAAAGGCGCTCTTCAGGTCATGCGCGAGCCGGTCGATGACGCCCGCGCTCCATCCCTAACGACGCTGCCGGTCGAGAATGTCATGGCCAATCTGCCAGTACAGCGTGACGAGTTCGCGATTCGCGCTGGTGGGCCGCCCGTTGCCGGGCGCGCTCGACCCGCTGTTTGAGTTCGGTGAGCCAGTGGTTGATAGTCGTCGCCAAACAGGTCGGTCAGCTTGTCGGGTTATGCGGTATCGGAGTGCGCGCACTGGTGGAGCGGCCATTATCGATGCAATCGGATAGCACGAGAACCCCGTGATTCTCTCCGCGCTGCGGAGGAAATCTTCACATTCATCAAAACGACCCAACCCGGCCCCGAGCGAAGGTTGGGGTTACTTGTCCGAGGCTCGTCGGTCCCGTTTGGCTATGTTGCTGGTCTTCCCGGTCTGTCCTCGTGCAGCGTCGAGTTCTTTCTTCGTCGGGGATTTCCCTGTCCCCGGTCCAGCGTTTCTTTATGTCTTGTGCATGTTGGTCTCCCCCCTCGCATCGTCGCGCGGGTTGGGGTTTTCTTGTTGCGAAGCTCGTCGGCTCCGTCGTGCATGTGTGCTGCTGATATGCCTTTCCATGTCAATTGCTATATCGCGTCTTTGACTCTTCCGATAGTCAAGGAAATTTCCTGAGGGTGGCGTAGCAGTAAGGCCGACGGTGAATC
>JAQFVJ010000388.1 GCA_029439525.1 Caballeronia sp. BR6202001591004 | reverse complement strand
GTTCGCCTGCGCACCGCCGACAGCAGTTGCTCACCTTCGGTATCGGGCAGATTCATTTTGCCCATGACCCGTGTCTAAACATAGATATGGTGCTAGTTCAATGACGCGCCCCACTAGCGAACACACGGACCATTCGCACCACGAGGCTCGTCCACTGGTTCGTCAATGGCAACGATCTCCATACCGCACATCACTATCACCACGGTGTGCCGATGTGCAATGTCAGGACGCTCCACAACCTGATCGCCAACCGCATCGTGGTCGTCGAACCTTCCTATCGGTCGCTCTATAAAGACATTCTCGCGGGACACATCAAGCAGAGTCAGTATGACTTTCTTTGGTTACTTTCTTTGCAGCAACAAAGAAAGTAACCCTCGCGCCGGGGGGGCGCCTACTGCCATAAACAACCAATAACAGCAGCGCCTTCAATCACAAAAAAGCAAAACACCCTCAAAGCGCCCTAGCAATAAACGACAACACCAAAGACAAAACTAACGTAGACATGAAAGGAAACGAATATTCCTTCCCAAAGATGCGCAACGTAAAATCCCCCGGCAATCGTCCGATCCCAAACTTCCGCAGCCAAGGCAACGACCCCGATAAAATCGCCAGCGCGATAAACGTAGTGAGCAGCCAGCGAATCATAATCGCGCACTCATAGCGTATGAGACCGATCGCCCCCGGCGAATGCATCGATCATTCCCGGAATCCCGCGTGAAAACGCGATCACCTTGAATAGCTCGCCCATCTCGGCTTCCGACAACAGCTTCTGAACTGCATTAGCCGCAGGCAAAAACCGATTCACATCGGCAGGATCGAGTTCATCGAGCACATCGGTGGTGCCCGCGTTCATCAGAAACCGCGCCTGCGACGTAAACCCGAGCAAATCCGCACCGGTTTCGGTGCCCGCTTCCGCGATCCCCGTGAACTCGACATGCGCCGTAATATCCTGCAAGCCCGGATAGAGAAACGGATCCGCATGCGCACGATGTCGGTAATGACACATCAGCGTCCCGCCAGAACGTTGCGCGTGATAAAACTCCCGCCGCGGAAAGCCGTAATCGATGAAGAACGCCGCCCCGCGTGCCAACATCGTGCAGATGGTTTTGGTGAAGCCGAGCGCCGCCTCATGCGTCTCGGTGAGGTATTCGGCGAACGGTTCGTCGTCATTTGCTTCGTCGATAGCGGTATCGATCAATTCGACCTGAGCATCGAGCGCGACCGGCCGGTCATCCAAGGCGAAGCGATCGTTCAGCCAGACCACGCCGCGCTCATGCCACGCGCCGAGCTTTAACACGACCAAACGCACCGGCATCGCATCGAGCACTTCGTTGCCGATCACGACGCCCTCGAAACTGTCGGGCAACGCGTCGAGCCATTCGACTTTGTGCGCGAGCGAGCGCGCCAGTTTGTCGATCGTCGCTTTCTGACGCGCGCGCAATTCGCCGGATAAATCGACGATCGCATAGCTGCCGAAATCCGCGCCGAGCTCGACCAGCGCGTTCAAGAGCCCCGCCGCCAGTTTGCCGGTGCCCGCGCCGAACTCCATCAGCCAGCGCGTGCCGCTGTTCCGCAATGCCTGCGCAACAGGCCGCGCGAGCATTTGCGCGAACAACGGCGACAATTCCGGCGCGGTGACGAAATCGCTGCCATCGTCCGAACTCTGGCCGAATTTCGTTGCGCCGCCGCTGTAATAGCCCAGACCAGGCGCGTAGAGCGCGAGGTCCATGTAGCGATCGAACGGCAACCAACCGCCTGCGGCAACGATGCGCTCGCGGATCAGGTTGATGAGTGCTTCGGATTGCGCGAGCGATTCGGCGCCCGGAGCAGGTAAACTGTCGGTTGGTCGATTCGGATTCATTCCAGCATTGTAAATGAGTGCTTCCACGCCGCTTTCTCCCGCGAACGCGACGTCTTCTGCATCTGTCCCTCGTTCCCGCGTTGTCCTCGTGACCGGCGCGGCAAAGCGCGTCGGACGCGGCATCGCGATGGAATTCGCGCGCCAGGGTTGGGACATAGCCGTACATTACGGCGGCTCGGAACGTGACGCGTTCGACGCCGTCGCCGAAATCGAAGCGCTCGGGCGGGGCGCCGTCGCGCTGAAGGCCGATCTCGCCGTCGAGGCGGAAGTCGCGCAGCTCGTGCCGGCGTGCGTCGAGGCGTTCGAGGGCTTAAATGTCATCGTGAACTGCGCATCGCGCTTCGACGAAGACACCGCCACCGACTTCGGCTACGCGAGACTGCTGGAAATGACCGCCGTGAATGTCGCGGCGCCGGTGCTGCTAGCGCGCATGCTACACCAAATCACGCCGGACGCGGCCGCCGAAGACGATACGAAACGCGGCGTCGTCATCAACGTGCTCGACCAGAAGCTGTACAACATGAACCCGGATTACCTGTCGTACACGCTGACCAAGGCCGCGCTGCAAAACGCGACCGTCGCGCTGGCGCAGGCGCTCGGGCCGAAGCTGCGCGTCGCGAGTCTCGCGCCGGGACTCACGTTGATTTCCAACGGACAGACGCCCGAATCGTTCGAGGCGGCGCATCGCATGACGCCGCTCAACCGGGCATCGACGGTGGAAGACGTCGCGCTGGCCGCGTGCTATCTGGCGAACGCGCACGGTGTCACCGGCAGCACGCTCGTCGTCGACGGCGGACAGCATCTCGTGCCGAGTCCGCGTGACGTGATGTACATGTTCGGCACGAAGAAACCGTAAAACCGCCTTAGCACTATTTGGAACCCACATGCTTGCCGCACTTTCGCATCCCCGGCTGACCGATTGCCGGCGGGTTTTTCTGCGCAACTACGAAGTACGCGTCAATATCGGTGTGCATGACTTCGAAAAGCGCGGCAAGCAACGCGTCGTGATCAACGTCGAACTGTATGTGCCGCTTGCGCTGTCCACGCCCGTCGCGGACAAGCTCGGCGAAGTGGTCGATTACGATTTCATGCGTTTGACCATCGCGCAGCACGTGAGGCACGGCCATATCCATCTGCAGGAAACGCTGTGCGACGACGTCGCGGCGGCGTTGCTGGCGCATCCGAGCGTGCGCGCCGTCGCAGTGTCGACGGAAAAACCCGAAGTCTATCCCGATTGCGACGCGGTGGGCGTCGAAGTCTTTCGCATCAAAGAGGAACGAGCATGAACGCGCGCGACGCCATCGAACCGACCGAAGACCGCGACAAGCCCGTGCGCGAAGCTGCGCGAATTCCCGATCATCCCGTGCAATCTGTGCGGCAGTCAGCCGAACCTGAAACACGCGGAAATGAAGGCGCTCATCAACGAATGGGACAAGCGTTTCCCCTGGTCGCACCGACAACATGTTTAACGCGCTGACGAACGTGGTGCCCTCGCATCTGATGGATCGCGAGTTGTTCCCGTTTGCCGGCTTACGCGCGACTAGCCAAGCAGACCCGCAAGGCGATATCGCATTCGATAAGGAACCATGCGGAAGCGAACCTTCGGGCACTGAAAACGCGATTTCGATGGTGCAGTTCGATGACCTGTAACCCTTGCCTGGCAAGGCGCTAGTGTTAGTGCGTCATTGAACTAGCACCATATCTATGTTTAGACACGGGTCATGGGCAAAATGAATCTGCCCGATACCGAAGGTGAGCAACTGCTGTCGGCGGTGCGCAGGCGAAC
>JAQFVJ010000387.1 GCA_029439525.1 Caballeronia sp. BR6202001591004 | reverse complement strand
GAGCACAACAAAAATCCGAAGCCGATCAAGTGGAAGTATGACGATCCTTCGCCTCGGATCCACCCGGTGCCAAATCAATCACGCAGTCGACTAGTAATCGGAAACAAGCAATACCTCCATGCGAATTACTCTTTTTGTGGGCTCGATGAATTGTGGCGGCGCCGAGCGTGTTGCGTCGACTCTCGTCAACGCCCGGGCGCAGCGGGGCGATCAGGTGTCGCTCGTCATCACTTATTCAGGACGTGGCTACTGCTTTTTTTTACGAATTGCATCCTTCCGTCGAAGTGACATATCTGGCGGATTGTGTTCCGAACGGCGCGCGCGGAATCACAGCACAGTTCCAGCGCCTGATGGCGACGAGACGCCTGATTCAGGAACACGTGCCGAATGTCGTCGTTTCGTTTCTGACCCACGTGAACTTCCGCACCATCATCGCGGCCGCGCTGACCGGCATCTCGGTGATCGCGTGCGAGCATACCGATCCCACCGCCGACTCTCGTCCCGTTGGCTGGAGAATCGCGGCGCGACTGCTTTATCCGCTTGCGGAGCGGATCACGTTATTGACGCCTAGTATCGAGAAGACATTCCGCCGGAAAGTGCCGTTTGCGAGCACGCACGTCCGCCCAATCCGTGGCCGGATGAATTGCTCGTTCTCGGCCACGTCCGACCGCGGTAAAGAGCGGCCGACGCCATCTCCTCGCGTGCGATTCGCTGAATACCCACAAGCAGTTCGACAAGTTGATCAACGCGTTTGGGAAAATCAGGAACGAATTCCCGGACTGGGATTTGTGGATCTGGGGAGAGGGTCCGCAGCGCAACACGCTCGAATCGCTCGTCGACCATCTGCAATTGCAGAACCGTGTGAAATTGCCGGATGCGAGCGCCGCGATATGGGATGAAATGACACGCGGTGAAGCGCTCGTTCTTTCGTCCCATCACGAAGGGCTTCCCATGGTGCTCATGGAGGGCATGTCGATCGGACTCGCGTGCGTTTCGTTCGATTGTCCGAGCGGCCCGCGCGAACTGATCACGCACGGCATCGACGGCCTGCTCGTCACCCCCGACGATATCGCGCTCTGTCTGCTTCGTTGCGACGCGTTTTGAGTGATTCCGCGCTGCGCGAATCTCTGGGCACGGCTTCCCGTCGTTCCGTTCGGGAACGCTATTCGATTCAGCGGATCTTGCGCGAGTGGGACGTGCTGTTCAGCAACGTAGCAGGGCGCGCCAGAACATTCGCCAGTAGTGGAGGCGTGGAATGACGTACATATCTGTCACCACGCCCACATTCAATCGCGCCGATCGTCTGTCGTCGTTGTACGCCAGTTTGCAGCAGCAAACCAATCGCACGTTCGAGTGGATCATCGTGGATGACGGCAGCACGGACAACACGGAAGCGCTCTGCCGGACGTGGGTTGGCAAGACGGACTGCCCCGTGCGCTACATGCGTAAGGAAAACGGCGGCAAGCACACCGCGCTGAACGTCGGCATTCGCGAGGCGCGGGGCGAGTTGATCCTCCTCGTCGATAGCGACGACACGCTCACGGCCGATGCGATCGCCGTCATTCGCGACTCCTGGGCGGCGTGCGACAAGGACGACGTATGCGGAATCAGCTTCCTGAGAATTCGCCAGGACGGAAGCGTGATCGGCGAAAGTTTCGAGCATGACGGTAAATACGCGACATATATCGACATGCGAATCAACCGGCGCGTGCGGGGTGACAAGGCCGAAGCGCGGCGCGCCAACGTGCTAAGGCAATTTCCCTCCCGGAAGTCGAAGGCGAGCGCTTCCTGATGGAAGCGGCGGTTTGAGGAAAGCTCGGTGCGTGCTATCTCATGAAGCACGTGAACCGAGGCATCTATATCGGCGAGTACTTGCCGGATGGCTTTACTCGCTCCGGCGCGGCGCACGGCGTGCGATGGGTGATTGCGCCGCCGGTGAATCTGTCGACGAGGCTTCGGATGACATGGCGCCTCATCGCCTACGAACTTCTGGCGCGGCAGTCGTTGTGCTCCATGGTGAAGCGCTCGGGCCACGGCTTGCAGATGCTTTTGAATTTTCCGGTCGGGCTGGCGCTGTATTTTTATTGGCGGCTCAAGTTCAGACGCGAACTGAGTCGATAAGGCATGCAAAAGATCATTCTCTTCGCCAACACGAATTGGTATCTCTTCAATTTCTGCCTTTCTTTTGCACAGCATCTCCGGGATAACGGGTGGAACGTCGTGCTGATATCACCGCCCGGTGAATACGGCACGGCCTTGCGCAACGCCGGCTTTCAATGGCACCCGATTCCGATGCAGCGGCGCAGTCTGAATTCGCTTCGGGAACTGGCGCTCGTATTGCGGCTGTGCCGGCTGTTTCGCAAAGAGCGGCCGGAGTCGTGCACAGCTTTACGATCAAGAGCGCGGTGTATGGCTGCTTGCGACGAGAATGGCGCGCGTCGGCCGACGGGTCAATGCGGTTGCAGGATTGGGCTTTGTCTTTGTCTTCACTAACGACTCGTGGAAAGCGCGCGCTGAGACCCATTGTGCGAAACTTGATGCGCCTGACGCTGAACAGACGCGATGCCGCGCTGATCCTGCAAAACCCGGATGACGTCACGATGTTCGAACACGCCGATATCGTCGACAAATCGCGGATTCATCTTATTCGCGGATCGGGCGTCAAATATGGGCAAGTTTGCACGACCTCCGGGAGTCCGGCTTTGCGCGGCGGGGCAGTTCGCGTCTTGCTCGCCGCCCTCCTTTTGTGGGACGAGGGCATTGCCGAGTATGTCGATGCCGCTCGTGCATTGCGAAGCAGCGGCCGGCGGGTCGAGTTTCTGCTGGCGGGAGAGCCAGACGCAGGCAATCCCGCATCCGTAGCGCCCGGCGACATCCAGCAATGGGTGGCCGATGGCACGCTCACCTGGCTTGGTCACGTCAGCGACATGCCGTCACTCTTGCGGGAAGTCGATATCATGGTGTTGCCGAGCTATCGTGAGGGCCTACCCAAGTCGATGATCGAGGCCGCAGCTTGCGGAATCGCGCTCGTGACGACGGATGCCCCGGGCTGTCGTGAAGTCGTGAGCAAAACAGCGTCGATGGTCTTCGTGTTCCCGTGAAAGACAGCAAGCCACACGACATTCAACATACCGATCGCAAATCGTTGTGATCGCATACCGTTGGCATCCCGCCTACGGCCAGGAATACAGGCTGGTCCGCCGTACCGGGCGCCGCGGGAATCGAATCAGATGGTTCACCTCGACATTCCACAACAAATCTCACGCGAATTACCAGCGCGTGGATGCTCGATGCGTCGATATGCCCGGCAATGTCGCTCGGCGAGCCGCAAGTGAGCGCGGAAGCACTGGTGTTCCTGTGCCGCATCCTGTCTGACTGGAAGCGCTACTCCGCCGCAGGATCTCTATCAACGGAGGGCTATTCCGATGAGACGACTTCAAAGAGAACCCGGCGTACAACTTCCGCTGGAACTGAACCGAGATCCAGCGTTCAACGCAGCCGTTGTGGGAAATCCGACGGGAAGAAGTGATCGAAGCGCTCGCGGCACTTCTACTGGAAGCGCTGGGCAAAGCGGCAAACCCGAACGCTTCAGGAGATAGCGATGAGCCAGAAGATCTCGACTGAACATCTCAGCCGCGGCGCAGTCGTCTACGTCCGGCAGTCAACCATGAGCCAGGTGGCGGAGCACACGGAGAGCCAGAATCGTCAGTACGCGCTCGCCGAATCTGCACGGGCCATGGGCTTTGCTTCGGTAAAGACTATTGACGATGATCTTGGACGT
>JAQFVJ010000386.1 GCA_029439525.1 Caballeronia sp. BR6202001591004 | reverse complement strand
ACGACAACACGAGCGTGATGACCTTGACGATGGGATTGGCAAGAAAGCCCGTCTTGAATGCGTCGAAGGAGATTTCCGACGTCAGGCTCTGATCGAGCAGATACAGGATGAACGGCAGACACACGAACAACAGCAGGCCGCTGATGCGATGCAGGATCGATACCTTTCCTGCTAGCGGCAAGCGATATTGCGCGAGTTGGCCGATTCCGATGTTCCGGTACTCGGGCCTTGGTTTTTTTACGGCTTCAGCCATGCTAGACCCCAAACTTGTTTTAATACATTAATTTGTAATTTTAGCGCGTTTTTATTTCGCGCTAGAGCGAAACGCCGCAGAAGAAACTATTGTTCCGAACGCGAAATGGCAAGCGTTTGCGCGACGGTGCAGCTTCCCAAGTGATGAAGCTCGCGCGCTGTCTTTCATTCGCTCAACTCACTTCGTCAGCTCAAGTCGTTTTGGTAGTAGTAGCCGGTCGTCACATACCATCCGCGCCGCACTTCCACGGGGCAATCCCGTACGTGTACGAAACCCGCTCCACGGACAGCAGCGGAAAGCCCGGCGCGACATCAAGCAGCTTCGCGACCGCGTCATCAACCGCGACGGCGCGAATCTTCTCCGATGCGCGAATCATGGGCGTGCCGAACTCGATCTCGAACATCGCGTAGAGCGGGCCTTTGTCTTTGTATTCGGCGAGCCGCTCTGCCGTGAGTCCGCGGAACACGGCGCCCGGCAACCAGATTTCGTCGAATACCGTCGTCACGCCATCAAACTGCAATAAACGCTTGATAAGAAACACGGGATCGGCGGGCTTCAAATCGAGCTACCGCGCGATCTCGGCGGGTGTCCGCAAACGCCGGCATTCGAGCAGGCGGCTGACGTAGGGATGAACGTCGCTGTCTTCCGGCAACAGGCACAAAAAACCGAATTGCACGCGGTCTTCGTTGTGCGTCGCAATGAACGTGCCTTTACCCTGACGACGTAGGAGGAGTTTGTCGGCGGCGAGTTCGTCGATCGTCTTGCGGGCGGTCCCCTGGCTCACCCTTGTAGCGCGCGGCCAGTTCGACTTCGCTGGGAATGATTTCACCGGGCTTCCATTCGCCCGATTCGAGGCCTTGCGTGATGAGCGCCTTGATCTGCAGATACAGCGGGCTGAACGTCGGCGACCGCGTGGCCGCCGGCTCAGCCGCAGGTGCGCAGCCGTTCGGGGTGCTCGTGCTCGCCGGGTTGGAATTCATGCCGCGCATTTCAACACAAAGGCGCGGCGCGCGTCCAGACTTTCGAGCCAGATTCCTATGTCTTATATAAGACATAAGATAGCGTTGACTTTACCTCGGTGCAATCCTACACTCGTTGGCGAGCAAGGGTTTGGGGATCATATTGCACGACCACGTCGCTTAACCGTCGACGCGTTTTCCATAGCGTTTTCGCAGGAAATCGCATCATCGGCACCAGCGGCGGGCATCGAAACAGGTCTCAAGGCAGGCAGGCCGCGCAATCCACCGCCAAACACGCTCTTTCGCTTTTGTATCTTACGCCGATCGGCCAATCGATTCGCGCGCCGCTGCCTGCCCACCGCCTCGCAACGTCAAGCGCAGTCTCGTTCCGGGCGCTCGACGTTTCGTTCAAGCGAAATTCCGCGTCCCCGTCGAACATCCCGCCCGCTTCTCGCTCGAAGAAGGATTCATGGCATCCCGGTCGCTCCGCGATGGTTATTCGCCGCGCGAATCCGCCGGCCCTCCGCGCGCAATCGCCGCAAACGCGCTCGCGGCAGGGCTTTGAGCGGTTCGCACGCGGTTTGGCCGGGGTGTCTTCATCAACGCTTGGCGTATCGCGCATAAAATGGCGTTTTTCCCTAGCATTCCACGCACCATCGAGGAGAGTTTGCAATGGCTAAGTCCGCAAAGCGCGTTTCCGTCACCGGCGCCGCAGGTCAAATCGGCTACTCGCTGCTGTTCCGCATCGCCAACGGCGATCTACTCGGCAAAGACCAGCCCGTGATTCTGCAACTGCTCGATCTGCCGCAAGCGCAAGCCGCCGTGAAGGGC
This sequence comes from Caballeronia sp. BR6202001591004, assembly GCA_029439525.1. Lineage (GTDB taxonomy): Bacteria > Pseudomonadota > Gammaproteobacteria > Burkholderiales > Burkholderiaceae > Caballeronia. The sequence continues at coordinate 2,466 of JAQFVJ010000386.1, read as the reverse complement.
GTCGTGATGGAACTGGAAGACTGCGCGTTCCCGCTGCTCGAAGGCGTGGTCGTGACGGACGATCCCAAGGTCGCCTTCAAGGATGCCGACGTCGCGCTGCTCGTGGGCGCCCGCCCGCGTTCGAAAGGCATGGAGCGCAAGGATCTGCTGTCGGCCAACGCCGAAATCTTCACGGTTCAGGGCAAGGTGCTGAACGATATCGCGAGCCGCAACGTCAAGGTGCTAGTCGTCGGCAACCCGGCCAACACGAACGCGTATATCGCGATGAAGTCGGCGCCGGATCTGCCGAAGAAGAACTTCACCGCCATGCTGCGTCTGGACCACAACCGCGCGATGTCGCAACTGGCCGCCAAGTCCGGCAAGCCGGTCGCGTCGATCGAAAAGCTCGCCGTGTGGGGCAACCACTCGCCGACCATGTACCCGGACTTCCGTTTCGCGACAGCCGGCGGCGAGAACCTGACCAAGCTCATCAACGATGACGAGTGGAACCGCAACACGTTCATCCCGACAGTCGGCAAGCGCGGCGCGGCGATCATCGAAGCGCGCGGCCTGTCGTCGTCGGCATCGGCGGCTAACGCGGCGATCGACCATGTGCGCGACTGGGTGCTCGGCACCAACGGCAAGTGGGTCACCATGGGCATTCCGTCGGATGGCTCGTATGGCATTCCGGAAGACATCATCTACGGCGTGCCGGTCACGTGCGAAAACGGGGAGTACAGGCGCGTCGAAGGCCTGGAAATCGACGCGGTCTCGCACAAGAAGATGGACGGCACGCTGAACGAACTGCTTGAAGAGCGCGACGGCGTTTCGCATCTGCTCGGCAAGTAAGCATCGCGGTATCGCAGGGGAGTCTCGACAGGCTTCCCGTCCGCGCCGAACACCGGACGTGTTCGCGCGTAATTCGAACGCGCTTGGGATACACCGAGCGCGTTCGAATCCAGAAGCATCACCCCAGCATCAACCCAGATCGAATTCCTTTTCCCCAAATCGGACCCGACGCCGACGATGCGTGCTCTCCCCCCCGCCGAAGTACTGTTTGATGGCGAACCGCAGCCCGCTGTGCTGCCGCCCTGCGATCACTACGCCGGCAGTGAAAAGCTGATCCGCAAGTCGCTGGCGTTGCAGGCGCAACTCGGCCCTGTGTTCGACATCACGCTCGGTTGCGAAGACGGCGCGCAAGTGGGTCAGGAAGTTGAGCACGCAAAGATGGTCGCTTCGTTCGTGGGCGGCGAGGAAGATCGCTTCGGGCGCGACGACGTGCGCATCATTCTGCGCGAGGCGAAGAAGGCGCACGCCTCATCATGCTGCCGAAAGTGCGCAGCGTCTTCGATGCCGCCGAGATGGTCACCTTCATCGAGGCGTCGCGCTGTGAGTTCGGCATCGCGCACGCCATTCCCTGTTATCTGCTCATCGAGACGCACAGCGCGCTCGCGGAAGCGTTCAAACTGGCCGCGTTGCCGGGCGTCGAATCGCTGAGCTTCGGGCTGATGGACTTCGTGTCCGCGCACAATGGCGCGATTCCCGACAGCGCCATGTGCTGGCCCGGCCAGTTCGATCACCCGCTCGTGCGGCGCGCCAAGCTGGAGATCGCGGCAGCGTGTCACGCGCATGGCAAGGCGCCGTCGCATAACGTATCGACCGAAGTGCGCGACATGAGCGTCGTCGCCAACGATGCCGCGCGCGCCCGCAACGAGTTATGCGGATGTGAAGCATCCATCCGGATCAGGTGAAGCCGATCGTTGAAACCTTCGCGCCGCGCGCCGATGAAGTCGCGCTCGCCGCGGAGATTCTGCTCGAAGCGCCGCGCGCAGGCGATGGACCAGCCTATGCCGGACGAATGTGCAGCATGGTTCGCATGACCGCATGACCCAAGAGAGACGGTGCGCGCAAGCCCATGCTGCGCTCGCATTTGAAGAAGAAGCACGAGAAGTAACGCCGCATCGCGAGCGCTGACCAGGAGACTCGAGAGAATGAGCGATACCGCATCGACCGAAGCACCCGCAGCAGCAAGCGGTTTCAAACCGAAGAAATCCGTCGCGCTGTCGGGCGTGACGGCAGGCAACACCGCGCTGTGCACAGTCGGCCGCACGGGCAACGACCTGCACTATCGCGGCTACGACATTCTGGATATCGCGACCACGTCCGAGTTCGAAGAGATCGCGTATCTGCTGGTGCACGGCATGTTGCCAAACGTGGCGGAACTCAAGGCATACAAGGCCAAGCTCAAGGCGATGCGCGGCCTGCCCGCGAACCTCAAGGCCGCGCTCGAATGGATTCCCGCGTCCGCGCATCCGATGGACGTGATGCAAACCGGCGTGTTCCGTGCTGCTCGGCACCATCCTGCCCGAGAAGGACGATCACAACGTGCCCGGCGCGAAGGACATCGCCAACAAGCTGATGGCTTCGCTCGGCTCGATGCCTCGGCTCGATGCGGCTCTACTGGTATCACTACTCGCACAACGGCAA
>JAQFVJ010000385.1 GCA_029439525.1 Caballeronia sp. BR6202001591004 | reverse complement strand
ACGGCTCGCCTTCATCCACGTGGCCTTCATGAAAATCGCTTGCTGCATCATATGCTGGCGACAATTGCGAACGTCATTTTGTTAACGACTCTAAGTCAACAAGATCTCACAGCACGTGTCGACATCGGATGCAACCAATCGCCTTCGCGTCCCCTCCGACGAGACTGTTGCGCGATACGGGGCACCGCACACCGCATCGCTGCCCGTGCAGCCCACCACCATCTCCCTCTATGACGACACAACGCACACCTGGATGTGTTCGCGGCCCGCCTCGTCGAAGGCATCGATAAGCGGATGCGATTTAAGGCCAGCGCGACGCGCACGAGTTCGTCCAACGGTAATATCTCAAGTGACACCGCGCTGAAAGTTCTGCGACCTGCTCGATTAATTCACGTTCTGAAACTAATTAATCATCCAGTTGCTTCGCTTTGTTTCGTTCGAAAAAGTTGAAAATCCATGTGAGTTGCGATATCTACGACTGCGTGACTCAAGATATGATCCGCGAGGCAGACATGAAACTTATAAGAAGTGTTCTTTTAACCAGCCTTATATATGTTTCGGATTACTATATTTACGCCAAATTTCTTTTGCAGCGGGCTTCGCGGTCACCTGCGCGTAATCGCACACGAAACCGGATGACTCCATCGTGTACCCGGGCCAACCGGGACGCGCGATGGTGCCTGACTTCTTCGGCAACACCGACACCGACGCTTACAGCGACTACACATCGTTGAACGCAAACAAAGTGACCACGTGTGACGATAAGGCAGACATCTCCGCATATTGGCTTCCTCAGCTACGACGTGCCTCCGGCATCGTCGTCCCCGACTCGATCAAGACGTACTATAAGAAATGATCAACCAGTCGTCCCTGAGAACCCCATTCCGGCCGGGCTGCAGATACTGGCGGGAGACCACAATGGAACCGGCCCGAAACCTCAAATCAATTATCTGTGTCGTGGCGGCGGATACACCACGATCGCGCCAACGAGTTGCCCGGTTGCAACCGACTCCAGGGGGCACCTACTCCCATTTGAACATTTCCGTACATTTCCCTGACTGCTGGAACGGCCAGAAACTCAAGCCAGATGGTCCGAGCGTTGGAGGGAATTCACATGAAATGAACTACCGGGGAATGATGGATTACATGGCTTATCGAAACGCTGACGGAACGTGCCCGTCGGGCTTTCCGATAAAGATTCCAGAGTCGCAGGTGAACATTGGATACATGCTCGGCCAGGAGCCTGACCTTTCGACCGCGCAATTGTCGATGGATCCCATCCTCGTCAATGGGGCGGGGGTGCCGCAATGAGGTTCGCTTTACGCGCATGCCGATTTCATTAACGCCTGGAAAATCGACAGCATGAAGTACGCTGTCGACAAGTGCAGCAACGGCAACATGGATTGCGACAACATGATTCCTGTCTACTATTCTGCTGCGACAGCGGACGCATAGATAAGCGCTACCGGTACGGTTTCGACGACCGATCCCAAGTTACAGGTTGGTCCAGGGGACGTGATTTTGATGAAATTCCCGACACCGACCAACACCACGGACTACCCGTGGCAGGCCGCGAGCCTTCAAACGATGAGGCAAAACGTCACCAATTCGAACGCGGTCATGCTCGATCTCTCTTTATGGTGCACACAACCTGGAACGACAGCGACACACCACCGAAAGCGACGAATTACACGCAGCAATATATATTGGCGGCATCTATCAGATGCGACTCAACGACGTTACAGGCTACGTCAAGAGCGCGATCGCATCCGGCACGCTGACGATCGGCATTTGCGTGCGAAACAGTTCGGTAACCACCGTGACATTCTCATCGAGAGAAGGAGCATTTTCTCCAGCGCCGCACCTGAAGTAGCCGAACGAGCCGGCTTGTCACACGGCTCAAATTTGATTTCGGATCGAGTCCAAGCATGATCGCTCCGGTTATCCACCTGCAGTTAGGTTCTCTGCCGGACCACGTCCGGACGCTATCGAGTACGTCGCTCCAGAAACTGTCCCCGGAGTGTCCTAGAAAGCCTCTGCCGAGAACGCAAATCTCAGCAACCGATAGGTACGCTGCGCGTCGAGACCAAGTGCATCACGCCGAGAATCTCACTGCCGAGGTAGGACAGACATTCGCCATGCTACCATCATGGCCATAGGCGCGATCGAAAGCAAGGCCCCCTATCTGCCTGCCAATCGAGTTCCCGGATGTCCAAGGCTAGACGTCAAGCGATGCACGCATTTGCTCCGGCTATCGTGTCGCGCAGGTATCCCGGTTCTCGGTTGGTCGTCCAATAGGCCCTTGATGCTCACAGCGTTCTGGAAATCAATGAGAAGCCATGCGAATCCCGCAGTCTCCCGTAACCGATGGGATTCACGAACTTGCGAAGGTCAATGCGAAGCCCTACCTACTGCGCAATACGCATGTAGTCGCTTGCCATCGACTGGCGCAATGTTGCATCTGCAAGCGTCGGATCGGCGTTCATCGACTGATCGAAGGTCCCACGAGACGGGTGGTGCCCCCGTTGCGCCCACTGCCCGCAGATCTGCCGCCAGGCCCCCAATCGGCGGGTAATTTGGATAACCGGGGCCCGGACGGAGTATAGAGAAATCCGCCCAAACTATCGAGCCATAGCGTCCAGCTTGGGCTCTGCGCCGCGCGGATCATTGCGGCATTCGCTTCCGGCGTCCAGGCCGTCATCTTGTACCCATCCTGCATCGCCCAGACATCGACACCTGCTGTTTTCATGACTGGATCGAAACGCTCGATAAACCACAGACTTGTCTGATTGCCTTCAATCGCACGAGGTACAGACGGCGAGACCATCACGGGCAATTTAACTGGCAAGGCACGCAATACCGTTGTGATCTTCTGGAAGAATTGGCCATGCAAAGCGCGCAAATTGTCGTCTGCGACGATCTTATAGCCAGGCTTTTCCAGTATATACCATCCGACCACGCCGACCCAAAGTCAGCCGTCGAATGAAAAGCTGCGTATAGATTGCCAGCCAGTATTCCGCTTTCGGTTGCAATGCGATCGAGTAGCGCTGCGTCGCTACGAGAAGGGGCATCGTCCAGTATGCTGTACTTTAGGAGGAGGCCGAGCCAGAGTTTTACGCCTGCACGCTTTGCCGCAGTAATCATGCGGGGTAACGTGTCGTCAAACTGCGTATAACCGGTTGATGGCGCCGGCTTCCACGTCGTAGAGATCGGCGTTCCATAGTCGTACCACCACCCCGTCCACTTAATGATCGCCGTTTGGATACCAAGCGCTTTCATTTTCTGAAAGAGGGTATCGAGGCGCGCATCGGTTGCACCGTACACGCTGTAGGGATCATTAAATGTCGCTCCGAAGCCAAAGCTACTAGCGGAGCTACATGGATTCTGCGGAACAGCCGCCGTGAAAGCGGATGCCGGCGCGTCAGTGCTGAGCGAAGATGCAGGTTCGGGTGAAGATACGGCTGTGAGCGAAAACGCAGGCGCGGATGAAGATGCAACGGCGGGCGAAGACGCCGCAGCGGGTACGGATGTAGGCTCGACCGTAGACGTAGCACACTTTTCGTCGCTGCCGACACCGTTCGATGTTGATTGCGCATCGGACGGTGTCGCTGAAGATGGGCCGCTGCAAACAGTTAATGTCAACGCAAGCAACAGCGCGCCTAACTAAGCGGTCACAACACGAACCGGCGTACACCCATTCGAAATACGATGAAAAGGAGTTTCTCTCATGTTCGGATACGATCCTTATGGAGTAGCGACATTCGGTCAAGACAAAACCATCTGCTAGACGAATGAATATACTGATTCTCTAAGTCGTTGCATATTTCTTATATATTAGTAATGCGAATCACTTTCCAACATTCGACTATTCCTAGAATCACCAGGTTCTTGACCTTCGTGGAATTCGAACAAACACGCGTCTTGCTTTGCCCCAAGAGGTAAGCGGGTGGTATGGGACCACGGTGTTGAGCTAACGCGCCTGCCTATTCGCGACAATCTCACGCACATCAATTTTAACTCTTGCTACAGAAAGATGTCGATAAGTCGCTGGCGAACCGAAGGAAACTTGGTCTCTCACACGCCACTTAGCATTAACACCCAAGTCGTCACGATTGTGCGACTTTCAGCCCAGGAGTCACCACACGGCTCGAACACCGGCATCGTGTTGCGTTTTCCGTCCGCAGCAAGATGCGACGTGCCTGCCGCCATGACGATGTATTCAGAGCGCCTTGGGGACACGCATGCTAGGCGATCAACATATGTATGGTGCTAACGAGCAGACGCAATTCGGAAAAATCGTGTGTTCTCTTTCAACCGACTTACCTAGTCTAGAGTTGCATCCGCAGCGTTATAAATCTGGGGTGCTCAACACTTATCGAAATGTTCCGGAAGATGTCAAATGAAGAAAATCGTCTTTTCGCTTACCTATATTTCCGCTCTGCTATTGTCGAGTCACGCATTTGCTTGCGACTACTGGGAAATTGAATATCAGGGGCAATGCTATGGCGAGTACGAAAACTACTACGCCAATTAATCAACGTGCGGCTAAGATTGTCGCGTCCCAGCAATATCTAGGCGGTAGCCGGCCTCAGGTAGGTCGCGGTCACACTGGACATTACGACGCGTCAAGTCCCGGGATGACGGAGCGACTCACACACCCGCAGGCCGGCTCACTCCCCGGCCGCGTCCACACACGATTGAGATATATAACTCTGCTGATCTCGTAGCGCTGTCGTCCGCCAACACATGAGAGGCACGAGGGTGCCTGCGTCGGTGGCTATGCCTCCGATTGCCTCGGGGTGCCAAGGCCTGACGCACACGCACCACCGTCGTCGCCTTGCTGTACCGGTCGCGCGCGATAAACACCGCGCTATAGCGAATCAGCGATTTCCTTCCTGCAACTGGTTCGTAAGTAAGGCGGCCAAGTTCCTGCCCGCTCTGCACGCTGCGCATCACAATACATTCTACGGCTCGTCTACCTAGAAGCACGACAAGTTTTTTCGCGGTAGCGCCCGAGCACACCAGCAATGCTGGAGG
>JAQFVJ010000384.1 GCA_029439525.1 Caballeronia sp. BR6202001591004 | reverse complement strand
ATTGCCCGAGTTCGGAGCAGTCGCTGTCCGCGTCGATCACCGGCTCAGAAGGCAATACCGCGACGGTGCCTGCCGTTCGCGCTCATGAGCGCGCGCACGCTGACTTCGGGCGGCGGGCAAGTACGCGTTCAACAGCCTCGGCGGTCAACTGGGCATGAGCGGCTACTTCGACTTCGGCATGCCGTTCTTTTTGGGCCGGCACGTGTATGTCGGCTACGATCTGCCGAACAGTTCGCCTTACGTGGCGTTCTGATGGTATGACTTTGATTGACCGGCGCCCGCGCCGGTCGCTTTGATGATCGACGAATCCGGCTGCATTTTGCGCGCAGCCGGATTTTTTTTATGTCATTCGTCCGCGCGAGGCTTGCGCGGCGCGCGTTCGAAGGCGAAATCGTAGAGCCAGCGCGGCAGCACATGCAGCAGCATGCCGCGATGCGCATCTGCCACGGAAAGGTCGTGCGCGATGGCGTCGGCGGTTTGGGAGGCGAAGCGGTCCGTGTCCATCAGGAAGGGCATCGGATACGGATTGCGGGCGGTCATCTCGGAGCGCACGTAGCTCGCGCGATGGTGACCACCGCGATGCCGGCGCGGTCGTATCTCGACGCGCAAGGCCTCCAGATACTTCGTCGCCGCCGATTTCGACGCGCTGTACGCGCCGCTCGATCCCGGCAGCCCGCGCCCGCCCGCGACGCTCGAAATGCCGACCAGCGTGCCGTGTCGCGCCGCCATCATCGACCTGATGAACGGCTCGAGGGTCGCGATCATGCCGAAGTAATTGGGTGTCCATCACCGCGCGGAAGGCATCGAGATCGCCGGCCGGTGAGCGCGCCGCGGCTGATGCCCGCGTTCGCGATGACGATATCCGCGCGCCGTGTTCGGCCATGAAGCGGTGGCATCGGCGAGCGCGTCGGCGTCGGCGTCGCGGACATCGGCGGGATAGATGGAAACGGAAGCGTGGGGAAAACGTGCGGCGAATGCCGTGAGAGCGTCGGCGCGGCGGGCGACGAGGCCGATGTCGCTCGATGCGCCGGTGACGAAGACCTTCAACGGAACTGAGTTCATACCGGCGCGCGCGCTTACATCTTCTTGTCGCGGACTTGCTGGACGAGGAAGTTCATCACCTGCGTCATGCCCTGCAGGTTGTTGGTCTGCACCGGGCCGGTCACGTACTTGCCTTGCACGATGACGGTCGGCACGCCTTCGATCTTGTAGTCCTGCATCATCTGCGCGTCGCGCTTGATGTCGCTCTGCGTCGAGAACGAGTTGTACGCGTCCATGTACTTCTTCGGATCAATGCCCTGCGTCTTGAGGAAATCCGCCTGCGCCTGCGGCGTCAACAGATAGTTCTTCTTCACGTGGATTTCGTTGAACACTGCGGGCGTGACTTTCTCCGCGACGCCGAGCGCGACTAGCGCATGGTACATCTTCGAATGCGGGATGAAGTCGTCGCGGAACGCTACCGGCACGCGCTTGAAGACGACGTCCGGTCCCTGCTTCTTCTCCCATGCCTCGATATATGGTTCGAACTCTTTGCAGTGCGGGCAGCCGTACCAGAAGAACTCGATGACCTCGACCTTGCCGGCGGGCGCGCCGACGGGCTGAGCGGCCTGCAGCACCGTGTAGTACTTGCCTTGGGTCGGCGCGGCGTGGACCGCGGTCGCGACGCTCAACGAAGCGGCGGCGATGCCGAGAGAAAGGGCGAGGGCGCTAAACAGTTTTTTCATGATCGGAGAAGAAACGAAAGAGGTCCATCAGTGGGACACAGATCGCTTAAGCGGGGTTTAAACTCGTGCGCGCCCGCGTGCCCTTGAAGGGCACGCGGGCGCTGGCGATCACTGTTTGGAGAAGCGGATCACGGCGGTATCGACGCCGGCATCGGACAGACGCTGGCGAGCCGT
>JAQFVJ010000383.1 GCA_029439525.1 Caballeronia sp. BR6202001591004 | reverse complement strand
CCAGCAGCTCTTCCGCGCAACGACAGTCGCGATACGGCGACATGTGAAGATCCGTGGGGCGGCCAACCCGTTCGACCCGGCATGGGACATGTACTTTACCCGCCGTCGCACCACGAAACGTTCCGCCTGGGGGTCCGGTGCCCACAAAGGTGATGAAGGAATGGCTTGAGCCGTATGCGGGGTGACTCGCCCGTCCGGTTCTTAGGGGGCGTCGGCGCAGTAATGCGCCGCTGCTACACGACCGACGTGCATCGACGATGCGCGGGCCGGGCTTCGCACCTGGCGGCGCGGCGAAGTTCGGCCGCCGATGCCGGCGGTCATGGTGATGGCTGGCGCGCGGCGTGCTTTTCAACACGACGCCTGCGCGCGGCCACAAGCCCGCGGCAAGCACGAGTTCAGTAAATGCAACACAGCGAAGACGCGATGCGCGCGTCGTCGCAAAAAACGCGCAAAGTGCTTACAATGCGCGCCCAGCGGAAAGCACGCCGGTTGCGGTTTCCTGCGCCGTGAGAGTTTTCGAAGGTGTTCCGACAGTTGCATGGGCCGAACATCGATTGCCCCGAATGACGCCGTGCCCTCTCGTGATACTGGCTACAATTCACATTTGGAGACGGCGCGGCACACAGCATTATGTTTGACGTCATTCGCGCCGGATCGGGTGGCAGCAGCGCGCGGGATGGTCGCGATGCAAACGCATCCGCGCCACTCAAGGTACGCGAGGCCCGAAGGCGCAACATACGCTCAACCGCTCTACGACGACGACGAAAAAAGACCATTGGACCAACTCACCGTCTCCCAGAGTAACGCGCACAACGCAAAGCTCTCGAGCTATGCGCATCGCCCGCTCGCGTTCCTGATGCGTTACATCCGCCGGCATCCCATCGCGCATGCCGTCGTTCTCTTCAGCGTATTCGCCGCAGTCGGATGCGCCCTCGCCTCCCAATATGCGATCAAACATCTGATCGACGTGCTCGGACAAGCCCGCCGCCATCCCGGCCCCTTGTGGGGCGCGTTCATGATCCTGGTTGGCCTGATCGCCGCCGACAACCTGCTATGGCGGGTGGGCGGATGGATCGGCGCGCATGTCTTCGTGATCGTCACGGGCGATTCGCGCAAGGAGCTCTTTTCCTATCTCAGCGGCCACTCGCCGACCTACTTCTCCGAGAAACAGCCCGGCATGCTCGCCAGCCGGGTCACGGCGACATCGAACGCCATCTACACGTCGGAAAACGTGATGGCGTGGAACGTCCTGCCGCCGTGCATCGCGGTGCTCGGCGCGATCGTGATGATCGTCTCAGTCAATCCGCTGATGGCCGCGGGACTGATGGGCGCTTCGCTGGTTCTCTCGTTCGTGCTGTATCGGCTGGCCAAACGCGGCTCGGCGCGGCATCACAGCTTTGCATCGAAGGCGGCGTCCGTCGATGGCGAACTCGTCGACGTGATCGGCAACATGGCGCTGGTGCGCGTGTTCGGCATGACCTTCCGCGAGCAAAGGCGCTTCGGCTCGACCGTGAAGGCTGAAATGGTCGCGCGTCAGCAGAGCCTCTTGTACCTCGAAAAACTGCGGTTGTTCCACGCGGTCGTGACGGCGATCCTGTCCGCCGGCCTGCTCGGCTGGGCGCTGTGGCTATGGTCGAAAGGTAAGGCAACCTCTGGCGATATCGTGCTGGTCAGTTCGCTCGGCTTCACCATTCTGCACGGCACGCGCGATCTGGCCGTGGCGCTCGTGGATGTCACTCAGCACGTCGCGCGTCTCGCCGAAGCCATTCAGACGCTGCTCGAGCCGCACAGCATGCCGGACCGATCGGACGCAACCGAACTCGTGTCGCAAGGCGGCCGGGTCGATTTCGACGGCGTCACGTTCGCGTATCCGCGCCGCCGCCCGATTCTCGACAACTTCAGCCTGCACATCGAGCCGGGCCAGCGCGTCGGCCTGATCGGCAAGTCGGGCGCGGGCAAGTCGACCGTACTGGCGCTGCTGCAGCGCTTCTACGAGACGCAGAAAGGCAGCATCAAGATCGACGGACAGGATATCGCCGCGATCACGCAGGACAGCCTGCGTCACGCCATCGCGCTGGTGCCGCAAGACATCTCGCTGTTCCATCGCACGGTGTTCGAGAACATCGCCTACGGCCGTCCGGATGCGAGCCGCGAGGAAGTGCTTGCCGCCGCCCGCGAGGCGCGCTGCACGGACTTCATCGAAGCGATGCCGGAAGGCTTCGACACGATCGTCGGTGATCGTGGCGTGAAGCTGTCGGGCGGCCAACGCCAGCGCATCGCGATCTCGCGCGCGATCCTGAAGAATGCGCCGATCCTGCTGCTCGACGAAGCGACTTCCGCGCTCGACAGCGCATCGGAGGAAGCGATCCAGCAGGCGCTCGACCGGCTAATGGTCGGCCGCACTGTGATCGCCATCGCGCACCGTTTGTCGACGCTGCAGAACTTCGACCGCATCATCGTGATGAGCGCGGGCAAGGTGATCGACGACGGCTCGTCGCAGGAATTGCGCGAGCGTCCGGGCCTGTATCGCGAATTGCTTGCAAAGCAGCACGGCAAGCTGCCTTTGACCGTCGCGACGCCGCACAAGCAACCGGCCTGAGTTGCCGCGCCAAAGTCAAAAGCCGCGCTCCTTCCGGATGCGCGGCTTTTTTATCGTGCCTTCAAATCTCGCAGGAAGTTGTCCCGCCACACCGAGACATTGTTCTCGCGTAGCTGCGGCATCATCTCGTCGTAGCGCGCCTTGCGTTCGTTCAGCGGCATCCTGAGCGCGGTTGCG
>JAQFVJ010000382.1 GCA_029439525.1 Caballeronia sp. BR6202001591004 | reverse complement strand
CTCTCATGACCTCAACTTCCTGAACCGCCCGGTGCGGACCCGCGCCGGGTGGTGTGGCAAGGGGGCACAGTCAGCGTTGACTGTCCCCTATGGCGATTGGCATCGCCGCGCGCTTCGATTCGCGCGCTTCACTTCGCCCAATGAGCGCGATTAGTTAGTCACGCGAAGCACGTCGCTCGATCAGTTCGAGGTATTTGTCCGTGTCGGGCGGCGTGTTGGTGCGCTGCGCTTCCCAGATAACCTGTCCGAGACATTCCATGATTGCGTGCTGCGTGTCGTGCGGCGAGCCCAGACGCGCCGCCAGCCGTTCGTAGGCGCGGCGGATGCCGGGTGGCTGATCGATCGACAACTGCTCGCTGATCGCGATATGCATCGACAGATGCAGAAACGGATTGGTCTTGCCGCGATCCGGCGAATAATCTGCGTCGCGCGCCTCGTGATTCTGCAGCGCGTCGTGATATTCGGGATGCTCGCGAACCCAGTCGGCGACCATGCTTTCGAGCGGCGTGAGGATTTCCTTCGCGCGCTCCTTGCGCCACGTTTCGGTGAAGAATTGACGAACTTCGTCGCGGCTGGGATTGAACATAATACTGTTGATTCGATTTCGTGTTTCTTAACACCGACACTGTAGATCGCGCGGCGTTCCCCCGCTCACTCGATCGGCGCGGGCGTTTTCGGGCGATATTCGCAGAGCGGTTCGATCGCGCAATGCCAGCATTCCGGCACACGCGCCTTGCAGACGTAGCGCCCGTGCAGGATCAGCCAGTGATGCGCGTCCTGTATGAACTCCTTCGGCGTGTATTTTTCGAGCGTCGCTTCGACTGTGCGCACGTCCTTGCCCGGCGCGAGTCCGGTGCGATTCGCGACGCGGAAGATATGCGTATCCACCGCGATCGTCGGATGCCCGAATGCGATGTTGAGCACGACATTCGCGGTCTTGCGGCCGACGCCCGGCAGCGCTTCGAGCGCGTCGCGATTGTCGGGCACCTCGCCGCCGTACTGGTCGATCAGCATGCGGCACGTCGCGATCACGTTCTTCGCCTTGGTGCGATAAAGCCCGATGGTGCGGATGTATTCCGACACGCCTTCCTCGCCGAGCGCGAGCACTTTCTGCGGCGTATTGGCGATCGGAAACATCTTGCGCATCACCTTGTTCACCGAGACGTCGGTTGCCTGCGCGGACAGCATCACGGCGATCAGCAGTTCGAACGGCGTGCTGTATTCGAGCTCGGTCTTCGGATGCGGATCCAGGCTCTGCAATGTCTCGTAGATGGCAAAGCGCTTCTTCGCGTTCATGACGGATCGCTGGTCGGGTCTTCGGTGTCGTTCGTATCTTTGGTTTCGGCAGGCGCATTCTCGTTCAGGCCGAGGCGGCGGCGCGCTTCGGCGGCGTCGATCTGCGCCTGCACAGCGGCGTCACGTGTTCGGTATTCTTCGGACCCATGCCGAGCTTTCGCCATCTATTCCTTTTTCCTGCGCGCGGTCGAGCGCTGCCTGGATGATCGCGCGTTTCTTCGCCTCGGGATCGTCGGCAGGCGTGCTTTGCACCTTCGGCGTCACGGCTTCCGCCACCTCGACGCCACTGCGCGATGCCTGCTGCGCCGACGCACGCGCTTCGGCATCCGCACGTTCGCGCTCCAGACACGCGACGCGCCGGTCGTGACGCGCGCGGGCGGCATCGACTTGCGGCTGACTCCATGCGTCCCAGCCGGTGGCGTCGCCGGTGACGGGAATCATCGCGATGCAGTCGACCGGGCAGGGCGGCACGCACAGATCGCAACCCGTGCACAGTTCGGGGATGACGGTGTGCATCTGTTTCGCAGCGTCGACGATTGCATCGACAAGACACGCTTGCATGCACAGCGTGCAGCCGATGCATACGTTCTCGTTGATCACGGCGACCGGGCGCGCGCGTTCCTCGCCGTGCGTCGTATCGAGTGGAATAGCGCCCTTGCCGAGCAGCGCGGCGAATCGCACGATGCCTTCCTCGCCGCCCGGCGGGCACTGGTGTAGTTGGCCTCGCCCGCGGCGATGGCTTGCGCGTACGGCCGGCAGGCGGGATAGCCGCATTTGGTGTACTGGGTTTGCGGCAGCAGGTCTTCGATGCGCTCGGCGAGCGTCCTTGGAAACGGTTGCGGTCACGAGGGAACGATCGGGCTTGAGGACTTTCGGCAGCGGGCGCGCGGCGCTGGTGGCTTGTGCGCGGTCAGCACGGCGGGTTCGCTGCACCTTTGGCGCGCGTTTTCCGATGCATCGGTGCACACTCTGCTTGTTGTGATTCAGACAGCGGATTCAAAACAGTCGATTCACCGGCCATTATCGCCGATGTCGGGAATACCCGTGACGAAACGTCTTTCGATCCTAATTGCCCTTAGCGAATGAAAGGGACTTCCCTGTCCCGAGGCTGCGGCGGAAGCCGCGAATTGGCATCAATGTGCCATGATGAAGTCTCGACCTTCATCAACACCA
>JAQFVJ010000381.1 GCA_029439525.1 Caballeronia sp. BR6202001591004 | reverse complement strand
ACAGCAGTTGCTCGCGTTCGGTATCGGGCAGATTCATTTTGCCCATGACCCGTGTCTAAACATAGATATGGGGCTAATTCAATGACGCACTGCGCTAGTGAGGCACGGTTTGCGGTTCCGGGCGTGAATTTGGGACTTTTTTATTTTACGCCTAGTGTGTCGTTGGTGCGTAATGTTTCGCGTAAGGCGGCGTTCGAGATGCTCGTTACTGGGGAGTTCATCGATGCGCATGTTGCTCTGGAATGCGGGCTTGTTAATCGAGTTGCGGCGGCTGGAGAGCTCGATGAAGCGGTTCGTGCGCTCGTTGTGAGTATTGTGGCGAAGTCGCGGGTGGCGGTCGCGGCAGGTAAAGAGCTGTTTTATCGGCAGATCGAGATGGGGATTAAGGAAGCTTATGCGCTCGCGGCCGAGACTATGGTTTGCAATATGATGGACGAAGGGACGCTTGAGGGGACGTTGGCTTTTGTGCAGTGACACACGCCGAAAAGGATTTGAGTCGTTGACCCGCGGTGGGGTTTTGAGTTTTGCTGTTTCGTGGAAGGCACCTACTGAATAAAAAGTAAAAAGGCACAAACAACAAAAAGCAGCACCCTTAACTCCGCCCACCCTTACGCACCTTCCCCGCCGGCTGCAAAGCCCCCGCCCTGTGCAAATGCGCCTCAAGCCGCCGCGCTTCATCGACCAACTGCTTGCCAAGCAAAATTGGCGTTTCTTGGGCAATCGAGATCCCACAGCGGCAATGGTCAGCGCTCCGACCACATCCCCCGATGGTCCGCGCACAGCCGAAGCCCCCAGATCCCTTGACGACATGCCCTTCGTTGACTGCAAACCCAAGCTCCCGGGTAACCGCAACCTCATCGCGCAGCATGGCCGCTGAATACTCTGGATAATACTCCGCCATCAGCGCCGCATTCTCGGCAAGAGCCGATTCGATGTCCGCATCCTCGAGCGCGGCGAGCATCGCAAGGCTCCCCGCACCGACGCCGAGCGGATGCCGCGTCCCCGGTTGCAACACATGCGTCTTGAGCGGCGAATCGCCATCCTCGCGCAACACGCAAACCGCAAACACATCGCTGCAAATCGGAAAAAACGCCGAATCACCCGACGAACGCGCCAGCCGCGCAACGACATCCACGGCTTCGCGCCCCAGCCCGACACGCTTGCTCGCGGTGCCGCCGAGCCACATAGCACTCTCGTCCGATGAAATAGCGCAACGTTTGCGGGTCCTGCTCAGTCTCGCCGAAGCGGGTCTGTTTCCCGGCGTGATTCTCTATGTCACGTACTAGTATCCGTCCAAGCGCCGCTCGAAAATGATCGTGCGCTTCATGACCGGCATTCCGATCGCCGGCGTGATCGGAATGCCGGTGTCGGACTGGATCATGCATTCGATGGGCGGCCTCAACGGCTGGGCCGGCTGGCAATGGCTGTTCCTGATCGAGGCGATTTCGTCCGTCGTGATGGCGGTGGTCGTGCTCGCGTTCCTGCAGGACCGCGTGAGCGACGCGAAGTGGCTCACCGAGGACGAGCGCAAGCTCATCGCCCCATCGCCCGCGACATCGCGCACGATCAGACGCAAACGCCATCGCACAACCTGCGCGATGGCTTCACGAATCCGCGCGTGTGACTGATGTGCGGCATCTACTTATTCTTCGCGGTCGGCTTGTACGGCACGGGCCTCTCTTCTGCCGACGCTCATCAATAACTCGGGCGCGACCGATCCGCTCTTCGTCGGTATGCTGACGATGCTGCCGTACGCCGCCGCGACCATCGCGATGATCCTGGTCTCGCGTTCGTCCGATGCGTTGCGCGAACGCCGCTGGCACATTACGGCGCCGGCGTGAATCGGCGCGGTGTCGTGGCTCGTCGCG
This sequence comes from Caballeronia sp. BR6202001591004, assembly GCA_029439525.1. Lineage (GTDB taxonomy): Bacteria > Pseudomonadota > Gammaproteobacteria > Burkholderiales > Burkholderiaceae > Caballeronia. Next base: position 541 of record JAQFVJ010000381.1, on the reverse strand, counting down.
ATCGCGTTCAGCCATAATTTCCTGATCGCGATGATCGCGCTCACCATCGTCACCAGTTGCGTGATCGTCACCATCTCGCAGTTCTGGTGTTTGCCCACGGCCATTCTGTTGTCGGGCGCGGCGGCGGCAGCCGGCATCGCGGTCGTCAATTTGCTCGGCAACCTGTCGGGCTTCCTCGAGCCGTTCTTCATCGGCTGGGTGGGCGACAAGACGCATTCGACCGACATCGGCCTGTATGTGATGGCCGCGTCGATTTTTATCGGCGGTGCGCTCGTGCTGCGCGTGAAGAAGGAACTGGTCAATCGTTAAAGGACGCTCAACGCAGATGAAAAAGGTCGGTGTGATCGGCCTCGGCGCCATGGGCAGGGTGTCGCGAAGAACCTGCTCGATGCAGACTTCGAGGTCTACGGTTGCGATGTGCGTGCGGAATCGCTCGCGAGCTTCGCGGCGCATGGCGGCAAGCCATGCGATACGCCCGCGCAACTCGGCACGCTGTGCGATGTGGTCATCACCTTCGTCGTCAATGCCGATCAAACCGACG
>JAQFVJ010000380.1 GCA_029439525.1 Caballeronia sp. BR6202001591004 | reverse complement strand
CGCTTCGAACGGCTCGCCTTCATCCACGTGGCCTTCATGAAAATCGCTTGCTGCATCATATGCTGGTGACAATTGCGAACGTCATTTTGTTAACGACTCTAAAGGGCAATCTGAAGGGGACCACATGAACGCACGTCTGGAAGTGCCGCCGCCGTTGCATCGACAGCTCATGCAGTATGACGAGATGCGCTCGGCTATCGCTTCGTGCCCGGTTTGAAGGTGCGCATTCCGGATGAAGGCGGCGAGTATCTCGTCAAGACGGATGCAGCGGGATTTCGTTGCAATCGCGAAGTCACGCCGCAAAGGAATGCAGCGCGTCGCGCACGCCGGAATTGCGCATCTCTCGCTGTGAAATGGGTCTCGCCGCATCGATTCAGGCCGTCACCGAAGAAGTGGTGATCAAGCTGTGCTACGGGCCTCAAGAAAATGACCGGCGCGAAGAATCTTTGTCTCGCAGGCGGCGTCGTGCTCAATTGCGTCGCCAACGGCAAGATCCTGCGCGAAGGTATGTTCGATGAAATCTGGATTCAGCCGGTGTCGCGATCGGCGCGGCTTATATTTGACGGACTTCAATATTCTCGGCGGCAAGCGTCGCGAAGTGTCCGAGCAAGGCGATGCGCAAAGCGGCAGCTTTATCGGGCCGGTGTATCGCGACGATGAGATTCTTTCCTTCATGCAGCGTCAGGGCGCGGTGTATCACAAGCTCGCCGATGGCGCGGAAGGCGCGAAGCAGATCGCATCGATTCTCGCGCAGGAGAAGATCGTCGGCATGTTCTCGGGACACAGCATGTTCTCGGGACACATGGAGTTCGGTCCGCGCTCTCTCTTGGCGCGCGCTCGATTCTCGGCGATCCGCGTGCGGCCGATACGCAATCGCGCATGAATCTCAAGATCAAGTTCCGCGAATCGTTCCGGCCGTTCGCGCCGATCGTCCTCAAGGAACGCGCGGCCGATTACTTCGATATCGACGCTGACAGTCCTTAATGTCGGTCAAGGAAGAGCATCGCCTCACGCCCAAGGAAGCGTCGAATCCGGACGATATGCTCGAAATCGTCAATGCCGTGCGCAGCGACGTGCCCGCGATCACGCACGTCGATTACAGCGCGCGCATTCAGACGGTGACGCGCGACGTCAATCCGAGGATGCACTCCGTGCTCAAGGTGTTCGATGAACTGACCGGCTGTTCGGTGCTCGTCAACACGTTGTTCAACGTGTGCGGCGAGCCGATCGTGTGCACGCCGGAAGATGCTTATCGCTGTTTCACGAGAACCGAGATCGACGCGCTGGTGGCTGGGCGATTACGTCCTCTATCGCGAGGAACAAGCCGCTGTCGAAATGGATGAATCCTGGAAACTAGAGTACGAACTTGACTGACGCCGACCTCAACCAATTCTTCGCGTCCCGACTCGCGGGCCTCAAGTCCGAAGTCAGCGACTTCATCCCGACGCGATTCGACGCGAACTGCGAGTCCTATTTGCAGGACGTTTTCGAACCGGAACCCATCGTGAGCCAGGACGATATGCTCACGTCGATGGTGGATATCTAGAAACGGCAAGGCCTCGATTCTCTGGCCGCGCTGGAGCCGGAATTCCGTCGCATTGCGCAAGCATTGCGTGGGACCAGGAGATGCAGCAGGTCTCGAATTTCATCTACGCGATGTATTGAGCGTTTTTAATGCGTAGACGCAATTCGCTGCCTCCGATTAAATCCGCAGCATGTTTTGTGCGAGCAAGCCGCGAATAAGCGTTTGCCAGACAACACCAGAAAAAATATATTTACTATACAGTTTAGCACATTCCGGCGAAATCTGCTATCACGAAACGAATTGACGTCGAACCCTTTGTGCAGGTGTGAAGCGGCAGGAACGCGGAACATCCCGCACTCGAACGTACGGCGGCGCTCGCCATGCCACGCGTGGCCCCCGCTGCTGTCGAACAGGAGGCGATCGTGGCCGTCATGCAAAGAAAGACTGTCGCTGCGTTGCAAAACGAAGCGGAGCAAACCGAAGAAGCACTCCAGGAACGACGAAAGGATGACCGTCGGCTAACACCACACGAAGTTTCAAGGCGCGTCCGTTTGGTCTCAATGGATGTACCGCTGCTCTCTCTCGATGAACCGAATTGGACGATAGACAATTCACGGATTCGTTAATCGAAATAGGACTGCCTGTTTAGTCAAAAGACGAAACAAGGACCTATTGATCAACAACTTGAACGACTGCGAGCAAGCAACGGCTGTTATTAAATTTCGAATACTTAGTTTCATAAATAAAATACATATATTTCGTACACCCTAAGATAGGTTTGACTACACCTTAAACGATGTTTTCGTTTTTGTGGAGGGTCGGTAAGGTAAGCGTAATCGGCAAAAATTGGATCGCCGTTTCGGCAAATCGGAAAGGACATGTGTTAAAATTAATTTATGGCACCCGTCAGATACTCAAATAGAATGTGCTACACAGCAGGACATGTAATTGCTTGCAGGCAGATGTGTTCGTAATTTGCTGCTTTTTGTAGCGCAGTAAATCCGCCAGGCAAAAGAAACCCCCGCACGAAGGCGGGGTTGATCGCTGCTGACTCGTCGACGAAACGTCAGAACGGAATATCGTCGTCCATATCGTCGAAGCCGCCACCTGCGGGCGCGCTTGTTTGGCCCGAGCCACCGCCCCCACCGCCGCCTGCGCGTCCGCCCGATGCCGGCGCACGGCTGGAACCGCCGCCCGAGCGC
>JAQFVJ010000379.1 GCA_029439525.1 Caballeronia sp. BR6202001591004 | reverse complement strand
GTCCTAGAAAGTTGGGAGCCCGCTGTCTACCGACAGCGGGCTTCTTGTTTTGGTGGTGCGCGCATTGAACCGGACGTTACGTAACGCGCAAAAAAATCGGCGCCAGAAGGCGCCGATTTTTCGATCCGACTAGCAGTTACTTCAAGCCGGCAACGGTGCCGTGCCGTCACCGTTGCCAGACAGGCGCGTGGCCATCTGCGTCGTGTAGCACTGAGCGGGCGCGCCCACGACGATGTGGAACGTATCCGCCGACACCCACGCCACATCCAGCGACAACAGACGCTGACGATCCACCGACGCCGGATCGCGCACGATCACGCGCAGACGCGTCGCCGCGACCGCATCGAGCGAGACGACATTGGTCGCGCCACCGAACAGCGCCAGCCAGCGCAGCGGGTCCGGATCGAGCGGGCCAGCCGTCTGGTCGCCGGCGCTCACGGCCGCTGCCGCGGGTTGTGCCGGAGCGGACGAGGCGGGCGTAGCGCCGCGCGTCGACGAATGCTGCAGTTCGCCGCAAATTTCGTCGGCGATCAAGTCCGCTTCCGGTCCGATGATGACCTGCACGTTGGTCGCGCCGCGCTTGGGCACGCCGCGCGCGCCGATGCTCTTCAATTGCGCTTCGGACACTTTCTCGGAATCCGCCACCGACAGATACAGACGCGTCGTGCAAGCATCGACGAGCGTCAAGTTCGACGCGCCGCCCAGCGCCGCAATGTACTTCGATGCACGCGTGCTCGCGGACGCCCCACCCGGCAGCCGCGGAATCAGACCACCGTCGACCGTCGCGGTGGCGTCGGTTTCGGCGTCGGTGGTGGCAGGCTCACGGCCCGGTGTCGCCATATTGACTTGCGGATGAAGAAGCGGAACAGGCCGTAGTAGATGATGCCGTAGACGAGGCCGATCGGAATCGCCATCCAGCCGCGCTGCGACAGACCGTAGTTCAGCCGCACCCGCCGAGAACGTGAAGCCCAGATGGATGCCGAGCGCCGAGCAGATGGCGAGCGACAGGCCCGTGAGCACCGCGTGGATCGCGTAGAGCACCGGCGCAAGGAACATATAAAGCGTATTTTCGATCTGCTCGGTCACGCCCGTTAGGAACGCGGTTAGTGCCATCGAGAACAGCAGGCGGCCGCCGACCGCGCGGCGTTCCTTCGGTGCTTCGTGGAACATCGCCAGGCACGCGGCCGGCAAACCGAACATCATGATCGGGAAGAAGCCGGTCATGAAGCCGCCCACAGTGGGATCGCCCGCGAAAAAGCGATGCAGATCGCCGTGCACGACCGCGCCGTCGCCCGGCGGCGTGAACGAGCCAAACACGAACTACGCCAGCGAGTTGATGATGTGGTGCAGACCCGTGACGAACAGAATCCGGTTCAGCACACCGAACACGAAGGTGCCGATGGCACCCGCTGTGGTCAGCCAGTTGCCGGCGGCGTCGATGGCACCCTGAACCGGCTGCCATACGTAGCCGAACACAAATGCCGGGCACCAGACACACGACGCCTGTGACGATCGGCACGAAGCGTTTGCCGCCGAAGAACGCGAGGTATTCGGGCAGCTTGATGTCCTTGTACTTGTTGTACAGATAGCCCGCGACCATACCGGCGACGATCCCCGACAGCACGCCCATGTTGAGCTTGTCGTTGATGTCCTTCATCACGGCGATCTCGACGAGATAGCCGATGGCGCCAGCGAGATCCGCCGTGCCGTTGTTGTCCTTAAGCCCACCGCCACGCCGATGGCGAACAACAGCGGCAGGTTCGTAAAGATGGCGTCGCCGGCATCGGCGATCATCTTGATGTTGAAGACATCAGGCTGGCCGAGAAAAGCAGGCCGGCGACCGATAGTACGGCGATCGGCAACATCAGCGCGCTCGAAGCCAGCAGCTAGTCGACTGCGTGATTTTGATTTGGCACCGGGTGGATCCGAGGCGAAGGATCGTCATACTTCCACTTGATCGGCTTCGGATTTTTGTTGTGCTCGCGGATGTCGTGCATGAGCT
>JAQFVJ010000378.1 GCA_029439525.1 Caballeronia sp. BR6202001591004 | reverse complement strand
TAAACATAGATATGGGGCTAATTCAATGACGCACTGCGCTAGCATCGCGAAACGCCACCGCGCCGATCGCGCCGTTCTGGGCATGCGCCTGCTCGGCGGCGAGCCTCGCCAGCGGCCGATCGATGCACGCGCATAGAACAAATCGCGCATGACCTGAAACACGTCGCCGCGACGCGCGAGCTTCTTCAACAGGCGGCGCATCTCCTCCTCGTGAACCTCGTGCGCCGATGCGAGATCGCGCACCCACGGCGGATCGAAATGGCTTTTTTCGAGTGCGGCGCGCACACTGCGCGCGAGCGCTTCCTCGGCGACATCGAGCGCGATGGAATGCGATAGCAGATGCAGCCACGGTCCGCTCTTCGCGATTTCGCCTGCCGCAACGGCATCGTCCACCAGCGCGCGCCACAACGCATCCGGCGCGAGTGGGGCGCAGCCATGCGGCGCAGACGCGACGCGTCGGGGCCTTGCTCGTCGGGATAACGTTCGTGAAAGACGATGAGCGCATCGAGCAGGCACAATTTCAGCGCATCCCAGGCGCAATGATGAGCGTGTCGTCATGCGTCTGTACTGCGCGCATGCCATCCGCCGTTGCCGTGCCACCGAGGAAGATGCTCGATGAGCGAACGCGGCAAACCATACGGCGCTTTGTCGAACAGCGCATCGACTCGGCCGGCGTCGAGCATCGCGACGAGCGCATCGAGCCATGCGTGTCGCTGCGGCGTGCGGCGCTTGCGCGCGGGCGCGAACGGATCGAGCACGCGCCCACCGCCGACGGTGCGGCTCGCCTGCGCATTGCGCACGATGAAACGATCGCCCGGCAACGCGCACACCAGCTGATCGAAGACGAGTTGCACGCGCGCCGTTTGACCTGTATCGAGCTTATCGGCTTCGAGCAGCGCGACATGCGCGACACGATGCGTCGTGCCCAGATGCACATGCAGCGGCGCCCAGTCGTGAGCGTAAGTTGCGCATCGTCGAACATGCGCAGTTCGACATCGATACGTTCCGGAGGTGCGTGACAGACACGCATCGACGATCCAGTCGCCGCGTGCGAGCGCGCGCTTGTCGACGCCTGCGAGATTCAGCGCGCAGCGTTCGCCGGCGCGTCCGGTCTGCGCTGCGCGATTCTGCGCGTGAATCGAACGCACGCGCACCGGTTCGTTATTCGATTCGCGCGGCGCAATCACGATGCTGTCGCCGACATCGGCATGTCCCGCGAACACCGTGACCGTCGCGATAGTGCCCTGCCCCGCGAGCGTGAACACACAATCGACCGCGAGACGAAAGAAACCGTCGTCGCGTCGTCGATGCACTGCGAAGCAGCAGCATGAACAGCGCGTCGCGCCAGGCGGGATCGCCGGCGCGATCGGCCATCGAATGACGCTGATTCAGTTCGATCGATTCGCGCGCGGGCATCGGCGCGTTATGCGTGGAGAAAGCACGCACTGCTGTGCATCGGCGAGTGCGACCATCAGGCGCAGATAACCAGAAATGGGATTGCTCGCGTCCGCGAGTTACAAAAGACGCGCGGCGCGCGCTGAAGACAGTGGCGCGCGCCGGCATGATGAGACGCGAAATCGCCGAGGGAGCGAGTGATTCGATACTGGCTGCTTCGAGAATGCGTCGGACCACGATTAATCCTCGGAATGCTTGTAGTATGCGAACGCATGTGCATGTGCACCGGTCGATCAGGCATATCAGCTAATCGAAATCAGGATCGGCAAGACCATGCCGCACCCCGTTTCGCTTTACGTTCAAAAAACAGGCCGCTCGCGCAGTTAAACGCGAGCGGCCCGAATCACACTTGAGGGAGTCGAGCTTCCTACCTCCCGATCAACTCCTTGAACCACCGCGGATGATGCTTGCGCGCCCATCCGTACGTGACCGTGCCGCGCGTCATCGCGCCGATGGAGCCCTGATCCAGATCGCGGCATAAATATGCACGATGATCCCGACGATCAGCACAAACGCCGCGAACGCATGCATCAACCCCGCCACGCGAATGATCCCGATCGGAAAATAGAACGAGAAATAGCGCCGCCAGATCACGATCCCCGAGAGCAACAGCAGCAGACAGCCGACCATCATAGAATAGCAGCTTCTCTGGCCGGCGTTGTACTTGCCGATTTCCGGCAGCCGGTCTTCACGATTGGCGAGCACATTGCCGATCTGCTTCATCCACTGAATGTCGCTCTTGTCCAGAATGTTGTGATCCCAGAAGCGCAGCGCAAGAATCATGAACGAGACGAACATCACGCAGCCGATGAACGGATGCAGAATGCGCGTCCACTGCCCGCCGCCGAGAATCGCGTAGAGCCGTAAGATCGACGGATGAAACATCGCGAGGCCGGAAATCCCGAGCAGGATGAACGAAATCGCGGTGATCCAGTGATTCGTGCGCTCGTTCGGCGTATAGCGCTGAATCAGGAGATTGCCCGTCACATCACGCAGTTCGCTACCTTGTTTCATCGGTACGCTCCTGTCGTCCGCCTTCGCGACGACGGCGCACTGCCTCCACTTCCCGCTGCGCCTCCAGTTCCTCTTCCTCGCTGACCTCGTTCGGCCCGACGCGCGTGTAATGGAAGAAGTCCGCGAGCATGGCG
>JAQFVJ010000377.1 GCA_029439525.1 Caballeronia sp. BR6202001591004 | reverse complement strand
GACCGAGGTTGATCTGCGGTTCACCGACGACACCCGCCGTGACCCAGCCGCCGGTGTCCTGCTCGGCCACCGCGAGCGATGCGCCGCCTCCGTTGCTCACCGATGCCGCGATCGTCGTGATGCTCCCCTTGCCGTACTTCACCGTGTGCGTCGATCCGTTGAGCGGCCCGAACATGTCGTTGAGCGCCCAGTAGGCGAACTGGATCGCCTCCAGCGTGTCCTTGCCAGTCCTTCTCCGGATTCTGCTGCGAATGCGCGTGCTTGAACGCGTAGCGGTTCGGGAACGCCGAGTTGCACGACGCCAGCGCCGCGCTGCTCACGTTCGCCTTAAAGATGACCGAATTGCCGGCTGCATTCGCATTGACAAGCGTGCCGTCGATCAGCATGACGAGATTGCTCGCGAGTTCGTGCGCGCCGTTGCCGCTACCCTTGTCCGTGTAGGCGACCGCGCAGCCGCGCTTGAGGCCCCCACGGCTGGTCCGGATTGAAGCTCGTCGAATCTGCACGAGCAGTGCGGACGTTCTGCGTGCCGCTGCCGTCGTCGGCATAAGCGAGATATTCCTTGCCGGCGATCTTGCCTTCGCCGAGCGTGTCGTTGCCGTTCAGATCGACGTTCGGTCCCCAGAAGCGCCCGTAGTCGCCATTCGCCGACATGCCGAGCAGCGCGTGCTCGTCGTGCTGGTGCCGCTGATCGTCGTGCTGATTCCGGGGCTACGGCTCGTGCCCGGACTGTATCGATGGCACGTGAAATCGCGCATCTATCGCTGGTATGACGCGCTGATCGCGATCGAGCGCGAAGCCATCAGCGGTCCCGACACGTCGCAGCGGGATGCGCTGCTCGAGCGTATCGACGCAATCGAATCCGCGGTGAACCGCATGAATGCCGCTCGCTTTCGCCGATCAGTTCTACGTGCTCCGCGAGCATATTGGCTTCGTGTGCGAGCGGCTCGCGCATACGCCCGTCGTCGCGAGCGAGGACGCTGACGGCCATGACGCGCCTGAGAGCGCTGCGCCGGCGGATGTCAGGGAAAGCAGCGCGTGACTCTCCCACGCATGTCGGCGCGTCGATTCGAGAATGCCGCAGCACACTGGCGAATCAACACGCAATATCGAATAAGCTAATCAGCAAATGAGCGGCAAACGAGCAGCGAGACGTAAAAGGGCGCAATAACAGCGCGCGCCCGCTGGACGGCGTCCGTGAACAATGCACGAACAAACGATGAGGCCGGCACGCCTGGCGCACGGCCCAAGGGAAAAACGAACATGAACGCCAGGAAGTCGCCCGGTTCCGGCCATCCGTACTTTTTCTTCGACTTCATCTCCCCGTTCTCTTATCTGCTGCTGGAGCAGCACGAAAAGTGGCCGGAGATGAATTTCGAGCTGGTGCCGATCCAGTTGATGAAACTCTTCGACCGCTGGGGTCAGCCGCACGCTGCGAATTATTCCGTCCAAGCGCGTCTTCACGTACCGTCACGCGCTGTTCCGCGCCGAGCAACTGGGCATTCTGTTCAAGATGCCGCCGGTGCATCCGTTCGAATCGGAGAAGACGCTGCGGCTGGCGACGCTCGCCGACGGCGATATCCACGTCGTGCGCGACATCTTCCGCTACATTTGGCGCGAAGGCCGCGACCCGTCGTCGCCCGAAGGTTTCCAGGGTTTGTGTGAGCGCGTCGGCATGCCGGACGCGGCGCAGCGCATCGACGACGAGGACGTGAAGGCGAATCTGCGCGCGAATACCGATTTCGCCGTGGAACTGGGCGTGTTCGGCGTACCGACCTTCGTCGTGAACGATCAGATTTTCTGGGGCGAAGACACCTTGCCGATGGTGCTTTACGTCGCGCGCTCGCCGAACTGGCTCGACGCCGCCGAAGTCAAGCGCATCAGCAATCTGCCAATGGCGCCGCGCGACGCGGATTTCACCTGATTCCGTCGATGAAAGCGGCGCGCCTATGCCGTGAATAGGGCGCTCCCTATGCGGTCAACAACCGGAAAGCGTTTAACTTCGGGTCAGGCTGCGTGACATTTTGTTGAAGAACGGTGTGCTCGCTCGAAAAAGCGGGCGCCGTGACTTCGTGCGCGCGGCGCGCGGCCATCCGTTTTTCAACTGCTTCATGTCATGAACGATCCCGCCGATTCACTCGACATCTGGCTCATCCGCGTACTGCGCAGCGGCTGAACCAGACGCAGCCGGCAATCAGCACCGCACTGCGCCGGCTGCGAGAAATCCTCGGCGACCCCAATCTTCGTGCGCGGCAAGCAGGGCATGGTGCCGACCGAGTACGGCGAATCGCTGCTCGCGCCCGCCTAGCGCGCGCTGCACGAGGTCGAGTTCGTCGCGACGCCGCACAGCGATTTCGACGCCGCCAGTTCGCGTCGCATGATGCGCTGAGTCAGCGAGAAGTCCAGCGAGTGATCGTGCGTCATCATGATGAAGTACGCGCCCGCCGGCGCTTCATCGACGATGGCGGTCGCTTCGACCTGCACGTTCGCCGGGACCTCGTCGGGAAACGTTCGTCCCGCGCATCGACCCATTGCACGACGCACGGCAGCGTACCGAGCACCTCGATGAGCGCGTGACCGACGTGGCCCGCGCCGAACACGACGACGTGCATCATGACCGTGCGCTCCTTACCGCATTGACCGACTTCAGAATCTCTTCGGCCGTCGCCGGGGCGTTCAAAGGCGGATTCACCTTGTGATCGCCGACGGCGGACACCGCATCGCGCACTGCGAAGAACACCGAGAACGGCAGCGGCGG
>JAQFVJ010000376.1 GCA_029439525.1 Caballeronia sp. BR6202001591004 | reverse complement strand
GTGATCGCATCGGAAATCGCGCTGGAGTTGCGACGTCAGCAGACGCAGATCGAACTCTCGCTTCCGAGAACATCGTGTCGTCCGCCGTGATGGAGGCGCAGGGCACGGTGCTCACCAACAAGTATGCGGAAGGCTATCCTGGCAAGCGCTAATGTGGCGGCTGCGAGCATGTGGACCGGATCGAAGCACTCGCCATCGATCGCATGAAGGCGCTGTTCGACGCCGAATTCGCCAACGTGCAGCCGCATTCCGGCGCGCAGGCCAACGGCGCGGTGATGCTCGCGCTCGTCAAGCCCGGCGACACCGTGATGGGCATGTCGTTCGATGCGGGCGGGCATCTGAGGCACGGCGCGCGTCCGGCACTATCGGGCAAGTGGTTCAACGCGCGGTGCAGTACGGCGTGAGCCCGGAGATACTGCACATCGATTACGCGCAGGTGCGGCGTGTCGCCGAGGAGCATCGGCCGAAGCTCATCATCGCGGGTTACTCCGCGTATCCGCGTGCGCTGGATTTCGCGGAGTTTCGCGCGCGATTGCCGACAGCGTTAGCGCGCTGCTGATGGTGGATATGGCGCATATCGCGGGCATCGTCGCGGCGGGGCGTCATCAGAATCCGCTGCGTCATGCGCATGTCGTCACGTTGACCACGCACAAGACGCTGCGTGGTCCGCGCGGTGGTTTCATCCTGACTAAGGACGGCGATCTTGCCAAAAAGATCAACTTTGCCGTATTTCCCGGCTTGCAGGGCGGGCCGCTCATGCATGTGATCGCTGGCAAGGCGGTCGCGTTCGGCGAAGCGTTGCGCCCGGAGTTCGGCGCGTACATCGGCCGTGTGCTGGAAAACGCGCAGGCGCTCGGCAAGACCTTGCAGGCGGGCGGACTGGGCCTCGTCACGGTCGGCACCGACAACCATCTGTTGCTCGTCGATTTGCGCGGCAAGAAGCTCACCGGCACGCAGGCGGAAAAGGCGCTGGAGCGCGCGGGCATCACCTGCAACAAGAACGGCATTCCGTTGGATACCAAGAACCCGACGGTGACCTCCGGCATTCGTCTCGGCACGCCTGCCGCGACGACGCGCGGCTTCGGCGTCGCGCAGTTCGAGCAGGTCGGCGAGATGATTCTCGAAGTGTTCTCTGCCCTCGAACACGCGCCGAACGGCGATGAGCACGTCGAACGCGCGGTGCGCGCCGCGAGCTGTGCAATCAGTTTCCCATCTATCCGGCCGCCGAAGCGCTGGTTTGAAGCGGCACGGCATCCAACACAGTACTGAGAGAGGCAACCATGAGCTTCGAAGGCGTCCATACCCCGCTCGTCACTCCGTTCAAGGACGACGGCGAAATCGATCACGATTTGCTCGGCAAGCATGCCGCCAATCTCGCGGCACGCGTGGCGGGTCTGTGCGTCGGCGGCACGACGGGGCGAATACTACGCGCTCAGTTTCGATGAGCGCGTTAGATCGTTCGACACGGTGACGCAGGCAGCGGGCGGCAAAACGTATCTGACCGCCGGCATCAACGCGACGACCACGCACGAAGTGCTGAAGCTCGGCCGCGAAGCGAAGCGCGCCGGCCTGAACGCGCTTTTGATCGCCGCGCCCTACTACGTGCAGCCGACGCAGGACGAACTGCTCGCGCATCTGCTGAAAGTGGACGATGTGCTCGACATGCCCGTCATGCTCTACAACTTTCCGGCGCGTACCGGCACGGCTATCGGCGATGCGGTGCTCGACAAGCTGCTCGAACGCCCGAACTTCTGCGCGATGAACGAAAGCACCGGCGATATCGCGCGCCTGCATTATCTGACGACGCATTTCTTTGTGCTGAGCTGCGGCATGGACGATCAGGCGCTGGAGTTCTTCGTGTGGGGCGTGAAAAGCTGGGTCGCGGGTGCGTCGAACTTCCTGTCGGAAGCGCACGTCGAGCTGCTCGACGCATGCGTGAAGCGCGGCGATTTCACCGCGGGCCGCGCGCTGATGACGCAACTCCTGCCCGTGCTCGAACTGCTCGAGCGCAGCGGCAAGTTCATTCAGTACGTGCAATACGGCTGCGAACTCGCGGGCACACGCGTCGGCGCGGCGCGCGCGCCGCTCGGCTCGCTCGACGAAGCCGAACGCCAGGCGTTCGCCAGACTCGTTCCTTTACTGCGCAACGCCCAGTAAAACCGCATGGCCTCGAATCTGGAATTCATGCGCTTTCCCGCGCCCGACGGCGTGAACGGCTGGTGGGAAAGCCTGCCCACCGCGCAGCCGGCGACGCCGCTCGAAGGCGAGCATCGGTTCGACTGGGTGGTGGTCGGTCGGCGGCGGCATCACGGGACTGTGCGCGGCGCGGCGGCTCGCAGAACTGGCGCCCGATGCGTCCGTCGCGCTGATCGCGAGGCGGATCGCATCGGGCGCTCGACCGCGGGCCGCAATTTCGGCTTCTTCGTCGACCTGCCGCACGACATCGGCAGCG
>JAQFVJ010000375.1 GCA_029439525.1 Caballeronia sp. BR6202001591004 | reverse complement strand
TCGCGGTGATCTGCCACGGCGGCTGGCTGCCGATCTCGGCGGGCATCGTCGCGGGCCGCACGATGACGAGCTAGCCGAGCCTTCAGGACGATGTGCGCAATGCAGGCGGGACGTGGATCGATCAGGAAGTGCAAGGTCGATGACAATCTCATCACAAGCCGCAAGCCGGACGATCTGCCCGCCTTCAACAAGGTGCTGATCGATGCGCTTGGCACAAGGCCCGCGCCGCAGCATATAAGCACCAGAGCAAACCGGAGCCGCCGATGCCGATCATCTCACTCAGAACAATATGGCTGCAGGCGGTTGCCGTCGCTGCGTTCTCGCTGGCACGGTGTCGTCACTGGCGCCGCGCAGACGGAAAGGCTGTCCGCTGCCGATCAGCAGTTCAATCAGCAGTTCATTCAGGACGCGGGCGCGACGGAAATCGCCGTCAGCAAGCTCGCGCTGACCAATTCGAGCGACAAGCAGGTGAAGGACTTCGCACAGCGAATGATCGTGGATCACACGAAGCGCGCGCAATCTCGACGTGATCGCCAAGCGCCACGGCATCACGACGCCGCCGTCGGCGGATTCGTCGGTGATCGGCAGTTTGCAGAATCTCAAGGGCGCCGAGTTCGACAAGGCCTACATTGAACAAGTGGCGGTAGGCGGACACCAGAAAGCCGTCGAACTGTTCAGGAAGGAAAGCGAAAAAAGTAACGATGCGGCGCTGAAAACCGCTGCATCGAAGCCGCTTCCGGTGATCAGCCATACACTACGCCATGGCACAGCAACTGGCGTGTGCAAAGGCGGTGTCATGAGCATCATGAACTGAGCATCATGAACGTGTTTCCACGCACGCGTGGCGTGAGTTTTCAGCCACGCCCCGCCTATGAGGATTCGACCATGCACATCACTTTCGCAGACGATGCACCCGTGTACGACGGTGACAACCTCGCGGTGCATTTCACCGCACCCGTCGTGTGCTCGATCAGCGCCGAGGCACTCGTGGACCCATTTCGGCGCGGCTTCTTCGCGCGAAGACAATGTAATGGCCGCCTTCGAAAGTGGCACGCCACGCATCCGCGCGGTCTGCGCGGAAGTGCTCGATGACAACGGCGGCCAGCCGGTCGTGCTGCGCTCGGAGCTGTTCCGTGTCGCGGGACTCGAGCCGGATGAAATATTCGCACGCGCGTTTCGACAACGAATCCAATCTAATAAATTTGAGCGATAAGGAAGGACACCATGTCCCTGATCATTGCAGGCCGCTTCCAGACCTTTCCCGCCGCCGAATCCGCTGCGCAGAAGCTGTTTGCGCGCGGTTTCGTCGAAGAAGACGTGACCTTGTTTTTCGTCAACCCGAGCGGTCAGCACGCGCGGCATCCGATCGGCGGCGACGTCGGCACCGATCCGGGTACAAGTTCCGCTCCGAAAGGCGCGGGCAGGGGCGTGACCATCGGCGCGGTCGTCGGTGCGATCGTCGGCGCAGACGTATTTGCAATTTTTCAGACGCCGCTTCTGGTGTCGGTGATCGCGGCCGGTGTCGGCGCGTATATCGGATCGCTCGCGGGCGCGATGTCTCACACGAAGAAGCCGCGAGCCGCGCATAACGCCGACGAACCGATGCGTCATGCGGGTGTGCTGGTCGCCGTACATGTGTCGCAGGAGACGCAGGCCGATGCCGCGACGATCCTGAGCGAGTCGGGCGGCATGGATATCGAACACGCGTCGGGACACTGGAAACAAGGCCGCTGGAGCGATTTCGACCCGCTACAGCCGCCGCATCCGGTCAATGGTGACTTACCGCAGTCGCGCGTGTGAGTTTACCCGTAGCGCACGAAAAACGCCCGCTCGAAGCGGACATTTTGCTTTTGCCGCACGGTGCGACGCTTCACACCCAGATTTGCATCGCGCGGCTCTTGCGCACGTTGGTCCGCAAGTCGCAATCTGCGGGCAAGGCGCGCACCCTGTCGCCGCTCGCCAACGATGACGGCGAGCACATGCACACCCTTCCTGCGCGTGAGATGGCATCGTCTGAACGGTCGTATCGGTCACCTGCTAACGCACTTGCAATGTTACCGCGGACGCAACAATCGCGACCACAATACCAGAAACTCGCGATTCGCGAGCGCGTTGAAATATTTCATTGCGGACTCTCCTGTTGCCGTTTCGTGCGCGCGTCTCGCTTGGACGCACGCTGTAGTGCGACGTTGATAACAAGTCGCATGCCTTGATTCGCGCGCTGCTGCAAGGCGCGCCATTCGGGCACGCCGCGTGCGGTGGATACGTGCAGGCCCTACCTCTCAGGGAGGGCGGGTATTGCAGACTTGCTTCCACAGTCGAAATCAAACAGGAGGTGTTATATGAGCACGAACGTCGTATCGGTACTAAACGATCTCGTCGAAACCTCGAAGGACGGCGAAAAGGGTTTCCTCAAGGCCGCCGAGAAAACGAAGGACCCGAGCCTGAAGCTGCTGTTTCAGAACCGCGCGGAATCGTGTACGAAGAGCGCGCAAGAGCTGCAGGAACTCGTGCAGCGTATGGGCGGCAAGCCTGAAACGGGCGGCTCAGTGTCGGGCGCGCTGCATCGCGGCTGGGTGGATGTGAAGTCGGGCGTGACCGGCCACAGCGATCACGCGATTCTCGCCAAGTGCGAGCGCGGCGAGGATGCCGCGAAGAAGAATTATCGCCAGGCGCTGGACAAGGATCTGCCGGCTGACGTGCGCGCGGTGGTCGAACGCCAATATCAGGGCGTGCTGGAAAATCACGACCGCATCCGCGATCTGCGGGACCATTATGTGGCAGCGAAGTCCTGATCGTCACGCGAGCAAGAAGAAAAA
>JAQFVJ010000374.1 GCA_029439525.1 Caballeronia sp. BR6202001591004 | reverse complement strand
ACGGCATGCCTGCTTCGAGCAGCACACCGAGCACCGCGAGCAGATTGCTCACGTTGAACGCGCCAAGCGTGCCGACTTCGACGTCCGCTTCGCCCCACTCTGACGACAGATGGAACGCGGTGCCCGTCGCCGTGGCGCGCACGTTAGTCGTGAGCAGCATGGCGTCGGCGCTCGATGCGGCGCTTGCGGGAATATCGACGCCGTAGCCGACCGTGCGCACCTTGCCGCGCAACGCTTCGATCAGGCGCTGGCCCGCTGCGTCATCGCGATTGACGATTGCGGATTTGAGCGTGGGCCATGAGAACAGACGCGCCTTCGCGGCTTCGTACGCCTTGAAAGTCCGGTGATAGTCGAGATGATCCTGCGTGAGATTCGTGAACACGGCGATATCGAAATCGACGCCGTTCACGCGCCCCTGATGCAGCGCGTGCGATGACACCTCCATCGCGACGCCTTCCGCGCCCTGCGCCTTGATTTGCGCGAGATTGCGCTGAAGCTGCGGCGCGTCCGGGGTAGTGAAACCGGTATGCAAGAGCTTGCCCAGCATGCCGATGCCGAGCGTACCGACGATCGCACACGGACGGCCTAGCGCCGTGAGCGCCGTGGCGATCCACGTGCTGCACGAGGTCTTGCCGTTGGTGCCGGTCACGCCGACGGTGAACATCGATTCGGTCGGTTCGCCGTACCAAGCGGCGGCAATCGGACCCGCGAGTTTGTTGAGCGCGGGCACGGCCAGCGTCTTCGACGCATCCGGCTTGGCTACGAAGTGTTCTGGCTGATAGAGTGCCGCGACCGCGCCGCCGGCCAGCGCGGCATCGAGATACGGGCGGTTGTCCGCGCCGTCGACCGCGTACGCGACGAACACGTCGCCGTTCTTCAGTAAGCGCGTATCGGCATGCAACTGCGCGTCGGGCCGCGCGTGCGCGCGCAGCCAGTCGACGGCGTTCGGAACGTCCTTCTGCATCGTGTCCTTTCCGGACGCCGCGCTCATCGCACGACTCCCGGATGCGTCTTGGTATTGCTCGACACCGCGACCTTCTTTGCCGTGTTGATGTTGTTCGTATTCGCCGGCTGTTGCGCGGCGGGTTGCGTGGCTGAACTGGATTCGTCCGTCACGACCATCTGCTTGACCGGCATGTTGGACGGCACGTTCAGCGCGCGCAGCGTATCACCGACGACGCCCGAGAACACCGGACCCGACACCTGACCGCCGAAGTGGCTGCCCGCCGTCGGCTCGTCGACCGACACCGCCACGACGATGCGCGGATTCGGCATCGGCGCCATGCCGACGAACGATGCGCGGTACTTCGAATGATCGTAGCCGCGGGCCGCATGCTTGTACGCCGTGCCCGACTTACCACCGACGCGATAGCCCGGCACCGTAGCATCCGGCGACGTGCTGCCCTTCGACACCACGGTTTCCAGCATCGCGCGAACTTGACGCGCCGTCGTCGGCGAAAACACCTGCTGGCCGACGACCGGCGGCTGATCGCCCGGCGTGCGGAAGATCGACACCGGCAGAATCGTGCCGTCGTTGGCGATGGCGGTGTATGCGCGCGCCAGCTGGAACAGCGACGCCGACAGGCCGTAGCCGTACGACATGGTCGCCTGCTCGATGCGCCGCCAGCTCTTCCACGGACGCAGACGACCCGTCACCGCACCCGGGAAGCCGACCTTCGGCGCCTGACCGAGACCGATGCTCATGTACATGTTCCACATTTCTTCAGGGCGCAATTGCATCGCGATCTTCGTTGCGCCGATATTGCTCGATTTCTGAATTACACCACCGACAGTGAGCGTGCCGAAACCCGAATCGTCGGTGATGCGCGCGCCGTCCAGCACGAAGCTGCCGTTGCCGGTTTCAACGAGCGTATTCGGCATCACGCGATGCAGATCGAGCGCGAGCGAAACGGTAAACGGCTTCATGATCGAGCCCGGCTCGAATGTGTCAGTGAGAATGCGGTTGCGTAGCTGCTCGCCGGTCATGTGCGAGCGGTCATTCGGGTTGTAGGTGGGATAGTTGACGAGCGCGAGCACTTCGCCCGTTTTCACGTCGATCACGATCGCCGCGCCCGCCGTCGCCTTCGACTTCTCGACGGCCGCCTTCAGGTTCGTGTACGCGATGTACTGAATCTTGCTGTCGATCGAGAGTTCGACGTCGGAGCCGTTGTGCGGCACGACCTGCTCGTCGACGTCCTCGACGATATGACCCATCCGGTCCTTGATGACGCGGCGCATGCCCGGCGTGCCGGCGAGAACGCTCTGGTCCCCGAGTTCAACGCCTTCCTGGCCCTTGTCTTCAATATTAGTAAAACCAATCAGATGCGCGGTGATTTCGCCTTCCGGATAGAAGCGCTTGTGCTTGTATTCGCCGCGTGAATAAATGCCGGGAATATCGAGATCCGCGACTTTCTTCGCGGTTTCCAGCGACACCTGACGTTTGACGTAGACGAAGGTCTTGTCCATCGACAGCTTCGCGCGCAATTCCTTTTCCGGCATCTCGAGCAACTTCGACAATTGCGCGAATTTGTCGGCGCCAAGGTCGTTCGGCACAGCTTCGGGAATCGCCCAGATGGCCTTCACCGGCAGGCTCGTGGCGAGCACGAGGCCGTTACGGTCGCGGGTCTGGCCGCGCGTCGCGGGCATTTCCAGTGTGCGCTGATAACGGTTTTCGCCCTGCTTCCTGAAAAACGCGTTACCCGGACCCTGAATCCAGAACGCGCGGCCTGCGAGCGCGACGAACGCTATGAACAACAGGAACACGACGAACTTGGAGCGCCACATCGGCAGATGCACGGCGAGAAGCGGATTCGGCGTGTGCGCGATGTCTTTCTGCTTCGCGGACTTTTTCATCGCTTGGCTCCGCGAGCGGGCGGCGCCGACGCCGGCAGCGGCGCGGGCATGGGTGCGTCGGCAGCCTGGTTGGTGGCCGGGTCGTAGGTCAGGTATTGCGTGCGGCCAGTGGTGACGGGCTGCATTTTCAGGTTCGAAGTAGCCAACTGCTCGATGCGCGAAGTCTTCGACAACGCGCTTTGCTGGTACTGCAATTGCGAGTAATCCTGCTGAAGCTGGCGCTCCTGCGATTGCGCGCGCTGCAACTCGATAAACACCTGACGCTGCTGGTTAGTGGCGCTGACAACCGACAGCGCGCACCCGAGCACGACGATCAGCAAAAAGATGTTAAGACGGTTCATGGCGCGATCCGCTCCGCGATACGCATCACCGCGGAACGCGCGCGGGGGTTGTCGGCCACTTCAGCCTCGCTCGGAAACACGCGGCCCAGCACCCGCAACGGCGGATTGGGAAGATCGACCGCGCGGATCGGCAAGCGCCGGTCCACTGCGGGCGCGCTCGGTTGCGCCTGCATGAACCGCTTGACGATCCGGTCTTCGAGTGAATGAAAGCTGATCACGACCAGCCGCCCCCCTTGCTCCAACATCGACAGTGCCGACTCGAGAACTACTTGCAGCTCCGCAAGCTCTTCATTGATGTGAATCCGTATAGCCTGAAAGGTGCGGGTTGCCGGATCCTTGCCCTTCTCACGGGTCTTGACGACGTTTGCCACGATTTCGGCAAGCTCGCGCGTGCGCTCGAGAGGCCCAAGACGCTCGGACTCTGCCCTGCGAGCAACAAGCGCCTTTGCAATCTGAAAAGCAAACCGTTCTTCCCCATAATCTCTTATCACCTCCGTGATTTCCTGCACCGTGGCTCGGGCGAGCCAC
>JAQFVJ010000373.1 GCA_029439525.1 Caballeronia sp. BR6202001591004 | reverse complement strand
AGGCGGTAGCAACGGTTCGATGAGTGCCCAAAATTCGTCGAGTATAGGGTTCATGTCCCTTTCGTCGTCGAAACAATGAGCAGGTTAAGAGCATTCATCGCGGGTTAACAGTCCTTTCTTCATTTGATTAAGGATTCTAAGTCTAACTCAGGCGCTTTTGAAGCCGAGCCGTTCGCAGATCGACTTCGATGCTTGCGCGCCGTTGAGCGTGTAGAAGTGCAAGCCGGGCGCGCCGCCGTCGATGAGGCGATGGCACAAGCCCGTCACCACATCCAGCCCGAATTCACGGATCGACTCGCGGTCGTCGCCGAAGCTCTCGAGCCGGCGCGCGACCCACTTCGGCACTTCCGCGCCGCACATGTCGGAGAAGCGCATCAGTTGCGAGAAGTTCGTGATCGGCATGATGCCAGGCGTGATCGGTACATCAACGCCGAGCTTCTTCGCCTCGTCGAGAAACGTGAAGTACGCGTCCGCGTTGTAGAAGTACTGCGTAATCGCCGAATTCGCGCCCGCCTTCACCTTGCGCGCGAAGTTTTCCAGATCGGCGCGCGGCGACTTCGACTGCGGATGGAGCTCCGGATACGCCGCGACTTCGATCTTGAACCAGTCGCCGTTCTCCTGGCGAATGAACGCCACGAGTTCCGACGCATAACGCAGCGCGCCGACTTCGCCCATGCCCGAAGGCAGGTCGCCGCGCAACGCGACGATATGGCGAATGCCGTGCGAGCGATAGTTCGCGAGAATCGCGCGCAGACTGTCCTTCGACGAGCCGATGCACGACAGATGCGGTGCCGCTTCGAATCCTTCCGAAGCCATTTCCAGCACCGTGTCGAGCGTGCCTTGCTGCGTGGAGCCACCCGCGCCGAACGTCACGGACACGAACTTCGGCGAGAGCTTCGCCAGTTCCGCGCGTGAGGCACGCAGCTTTTCCACGCCTTCGTCAGTCTTGGGCGGGAAAAACTCGAATGAAAGTTCGATCGGTTTCATGATGATGATGTTGGATCGAATGGCGGCGGCAGCATGATGTTCAACCGGGGTCAGCCGTTCAGCCGAAGTTGCGCTGTCCGAAGACGAGCGCCGACAACAGCCACGACACGATGCTGTACAGAATCGAGCCGAAGAACGCGGACCAGAAGCCCGATACCTCGAATCCCTTCAGCAACGACGAGCACAGCCAGAAGCACAACGCATTCACCACGAAGATGAACAGGCCGAGCGTCAGGATGGTCACCGGCAGCGTGAAGATGATGAGGACCGGACGCACGATCGCGTTGATCAGCCCCAGCACGACCGCGACGATCAAAGCCGTTCCGAAACCGCGAATGTGAATCGACGGCACCAGATAGGTGATGATCAGAAGCGCGAGCGCGTTGATCAGCCAAGTCAGCAACAACGTCATCGAATGAGTCTCCGGTTGAAGCGCGTGATTAATAGCGGTAGTGGTTCGGCTTGAACGGACCGTTCTTGTCAATGCCGATGTAACCCGCCTGCTCCGTCGTCAGTTCGGTCAGCTCCGCGCCGATGCGGCCCAGATGCAGACGCGCGACTTTCTCGTCCAGATGCTTCGGCAGCACGTACACCTTGTTCTCGTACTTCTTGCCTTGCGTGAACAGTTCGACCTGCGCGAGCGTCTGGTTGGTGAACGAGTTCGACATCACGAACGACGGATGGCCCGTCGCGCAGCCGAGGTTCACGAGACGGCCTTCAGCCAGGATGATGATCTTCTTGCCATCGGGGAAGATGATGTGATCGACCTGTGGCTTGATGTTGTCCCACGTGTACTGGCGTGTCGACGCAATGTCGATTTCCGAATCGAAGTGGCCGATGTTGCAGACGATCGTGTTGTTGCGCATCGCCTTCATGTGGTCGTGGTTGACGACGTGGTAGTTGCCGGTCGCCGTCACGAAAATGTCGGCCTTGTCGGCGGCGTATTCCATCGTCACGACGCGATAGCCTTCCATCGCGGCCTGCAGCGCGCAGATCGGATCGATTTCGGTGACCCACACGATAGCGCCCAGACCGCGCAGCGATTGCGCGCAGCCCTTGCCCACATCGCCGTAGCCCGCGACGACCACGATCTTGCCAGCGATCATCACGTCGGTCGCGCGCTTTATGCCGTCGACCAGCGACTCGCGGCAGCCGTACAGGTTGTCGAACTTCGACTTGGTGACCGAATTGTTGACGTTGATGGCGGGGAACGGCAGACGGCCTTCCTTTTCCATCTGATACAGGCGATGCACGCCCGTCGTGGTTTCTTCCGTCACGCCCTGAATGTGCTTGAGGCACGTCGAGTACCACGTAGGATCAGCGTCGAGGTGCTTCGCGATCGACTTGTACAGCGCGACTTCTTCCTCATTCGTCGGCTTGCTGATGACCGAGCGATCCTTCTCCGCCTTCGAGCCGAGGATCAGCAGGAGCGTGGCGTCGCCGCCGTCATCGAGGATCATGTTGGCGAATTCGCTGTTCGGCCATTCGAAAATGCGGTGCGAGAACTCCCAGTATTCGTCGAGCGATTCGCCCTTGAATGCGAACACTGGCGTGCCGCCATCGGCGATCGCGGCGGCAGCGTGATCCTGTGTCGAAAAGATGTTGCACGACGCCCAGCGCACGTCCGCGCCCAGCGCCTTGAGCGTTTCGATCAGCACGCCCGTTTGAATCGTCATATGCAGCGAACCCGCGATGCGCGCGCCCTTCAGCGGCGGCTGCGCCTTGTATTCTTCGCGGGTCTGG
>JAQFVJ010000372.1 GCA_029439525.1 Caballeronia sp. BR6202001591004 | reverse complement strand
ATCTCGTCACCTTGCCGATCGCGATCTACAGCTCCGCGACGGTCGATCTCGATCTGCCGACGGCCGCCGCCGGTTCCGTCGTGATGCTGTTCCCTGTCGCTTTATGCACTGTATCGGCGCGTGAACCGTCGAATCGGAGAACGCTGACATGCCAGCCTTCTGCTTCCTCGCGCGCCATCACGCCGCGTTTGCTAATGAGCGGCGCACGCATTCACGTGTTTCGTCGCGCTGCTGTGTTTGTGGCTGGCTGTTCGTGCTGCCGGTGGGCGTGGTGGCGCTGTGGAGCGGCGCGGCGCACTGGTCGGGCACGATTTTGCCAGATGGCTACAGTACGCGCTGGTTTTCGCGTCTTTCGTCGAGCGATCTCGATGCGCTGACGACGAGCCTTCAGGTCGGTTTCGGCGTGGCGGTTCTCGGCACGTTGCTGGGACTGTGGTTCGCGCTGGCGCTGATTCTGCTCGGCGTATTGCTCGCCGCGCTGTTGCTGATCGCCGCGCGCGTGCCGCGACGGTGAAAATCGCGCACGCCGCATGAATCATTCCCTCGCTCGTTCGAAAGTGAGCAAGATTGATTCCGCGTTCACTGAGAAAGAAAGCGAAACATCGCGATGACGAAATAACTTTTATCGATTTGCCAGCGCGCCGGCCCCGCGCCCGACGTGCTCCTGCACGTTAAAAACAGAAGGGGCCGAACTCGCGGCGCGCTTTGCGGTCGTTGCCATATGTTGCAAAAACCGGAGGTTTCGATGACATCTGTCGACCTGGAATTCGAACATCTCAACAGTACCGTCGATGCGCTGCGGCGCTCCATCTCCAACCGTCTCATGTACGGCGTCGGCAAGGACGCGGTCACCGCACAGCCGCGCGACTGGCTGCATGCCGTAGAGCTGGCCGTGTGCGATCGTCTCGTAGCGCGCTGGCACCACCCGGCTGCAATACGAACAGGACGTCAAGCGCGTCTATTACCCTGTCGATGGAGTTTCTGATCGGCCGAACCTTTTCCAATGCGCTGCTCGCGCTCGGCATCTACGACGAAGTGAAGCAGGCGCTCGGGCAACTCGGCATCGATCTCGCGTCACTGGAGAACTAGAGCCGGACGCCGCGCTCGGTAACAGCGGTCTCGGAAGGCTGGCGGCATGTTTTCTCGATTCGATGGCAACCGTTGGCGTGCCGGGTTTCGGCTACGGCATCCGCTATGAATACGGCATGTTCCGGCAGACTATCGTCGACGGCAATCAGGGTCGAGATGCCCGATTACTAGTTGCGCGCGGGCAATCCGTGGGAATTTCCGCGTCCGGAAGTGACCTACACCGTGCACTTCAGGGGCCGCACCGTGTAGCACGACGACCGCACCGACTGGATCGACACCGAGCACGTCAACGCGATGGCCTACGACACGGTCATCCCCGGCTTCGACGCGACCGCGACCAACACGCTGCGCCTGTGGTCCGCGCGCGACGGACGAGTTCGATCTCTCCGCGTTCAATCAGGGCGACTATCATCGCGCGGTGGAAGCGAAAAACACGTCGGAAAACGTTTCGCGTCTGCTGTATCCGAACGATTCGACGCAGGCTGGCCGCGAGTTGCGTCTGCGTCAGTAATACTTCTTCGTCTCGGCGACGATGCAGGATCTGATCCGCCGCTATCAGCGCACGCATACGCACTTTGGGCCCCTCGCGGAAAAGGTTGCGGTGCATCTGAACGACACGCACCCGGTGCTCGCAATTCCCGAACTAATGCGCCTGCTCGTGGATCGTCACTATCTGCTTCGAGATCAACGCGCAGTTCTTCAAGCAGGTCACGGAGAAATTCGGCCGCGACGTCGAACTGATTCGCCGCATCTCGCTCGTCGATGAATACGGCCAGCGCCGCGTACGCATCTGGCGATCGTCGCGAGTCACAAGGTGAACGGCGTATCGAAGCTGCATTCGCAGTTGATGGTGCAGAATATCTCCTCCGACTTCGCGCGCATGTTCCCCGAGCGCTTTACCAACATGACCAACGGCATCACGCCGTGACGCTGGCTCGCGCAGGCGAGTCCGTCGCTGATCGACAAGCGACTCGGGCCGGCATGGCGCACCGATCTGTTCGAACTGTCGAAGCTGCTGCGAATGACGCGACGATCCGGAGTTCCGCAAGGCCTTCCACGACGCGAAGTTCGCCAACAAGCTACGTCTCGTCGAACGTGCCAAGCGCGATGCGAATGCGATCATCAATCCGGAAGCGCTGTTCGATCTGCAGGTCAAGCGCATTCACGAGTACAAGCGGCAGCTGCTCAACATCCTGTACGTGATCGTGCGGTATAACCGCATCCACGAGAATCCGGAGCAGGACTGGACGCCGCGCGTGGTGATGTTCGCGGGCAAGGCGATGTCCGCCTACAAGATGGCGAAGAACATCATCAAGCTCATCAACGATGTGGCGAAGAAGATCAACTCGGATCCGCTCATCGGCGATCGCCTGAAGGTGGGTTTCATTCCGAACTACGGCGTGAGCGTGGCGGAACTCATCATTCCGGCGGCCGGTCTGTCCGAGCAGATTTCGATGGCCGGCACCGAGGCATCGGGCACCGGCAACATGAAGCTCGCGTTGAACGGCGCACTGACCATCGGTACGCTCGACAGCGCCAACATCGAGATTTGCGAT
Source organism: Caballeronia sp. BR6202001591004 (assembly GCA_029439525.1). Classification (GTDB taxonomy): domain Bacteria; phylum Pseudomonadota; class Gammaproteobacteria; order Burkholderiales; family Burkholderiaceae; genus Caballeronia. The sequence continues at coordinate 2,098 of JAQFVJ010000372.1, read as the reverse complement.
GCGGTGGGTCGCGAGAACATCTTCATCTTCGGCAACACGACGGATGAGATCGAATCGCTGCGCGCGGCGGGCTATCGTCCGCGGCAGATCTACGGAGGAGAATCCGGAACTGAAGGTCGCGCTCGATCAGATTCGCCTCGGGCACTTCTCGCCGGAAGAACCGCATCGCTTCTACGACATCTTCCATACGCTCGTGGACTGGGGCGATCACTACATAGTAGTGCTCGCCGACTTCGACAGCTTCGACAAGACGCAAACCGAAGTCGATCTCAAGTATCGCGACAAGGATGCATGGACGAAGAGCGCGATCGAAAATGTCGCGGGCATGGGCATCTTCTCGTCGGACCGGACGATCCAGGAATACGCGCGCGACATCTGGCATGTCGAGCCGTTGAAGATGACCGATTCGTGATGTCTTCGGGTATGAGCCTTCAGGGCCGCGCAACGCGAGTCACGCGGCCCAGCGGCGCTTGCGGAAACCAGTCGGTGAGCTTGCCGATCACGGCGTTGACATCGGTGTCGTTGGTTTCGACGTAGAGCGTCGTGGAGTCGTCGATGCGGCTCGTCGCGACGACGTAGGCGCTCGCGCCGTCGCCGAATGCGCAAGCGAGCAATTCGCGTGCAACCGAAGAATCGAGACCGGGAACGGTGAGATCGAAGGCGACGCATTCACGCAAGTCGTGAGTGTCGTGACGGTGAGGAAAGAGCGATCGAATCGGAAGTGCGATACATCGACGATGACCGCCGCACGATGGCGGCGCGTAGTGGCGATGTCCACACGGTAGCGCCGTCGCGCTAAAGGCCGCGCCAAACTTCCGCACGGCCGTATAAAAACCGCATCAATGTCACGCCTGTGGTTTGGCGGCGGCGCCTTTCACGTGCTTTTCGACGGCTTGCGCGACGAGCGTCGCGACCTTGTCCGCCCATTCCTGATCCTTGGTGACGAGCATTTCACGTTCGCCGTCGAGTGTCGTCACCATTAACTGAAAGATGACGTCCTGCGTGATCCACGATAGATAGCCGACGACCACGATCATCGCGCCGATCACGAGCGCCGCGCCCGATCCGTTGAGGGCGCCCGCGCCGAGCACGAGAATGCCGATCAGCGCGAAGATGATTGGCAAGGGCTTCTTGCGCTCGATGCGGACCACGCGCGCGGCGCGCAGATCGCGCAGCGGAATCATCTGGCCGGAGGCCGACAGGCCGGCGCGCGAGAGCGTCACGCCGCGTTCGTTAAAGGGTGTATCCATGAAGTTTCGGAGTGAAGCCGGGAAACTAAACAGATTATCAGAGCGCGGCGCGCGTGGGCATGGATCGCTTTGACGCATAGCGATTTGGAAAGGTGCGCTTACGTCGTACCAATCCGTTCGTCAGCGGCACGGGTAACGAAATGGACATCGACACAATACACAAGGCTCTCGCCAATCCCCTTCGCCGCGAGATTCTCGAATGGCGGAAGGAACCGGAGCAGCATTTTCCCGATCAGGAACTGCCGTGGTTACATGGCGTCTGCGCGGGCCAGATCGATGGGCGCTGCGGCATGTCGCAGTCCACCGTTTCGGCGCATCTCGCGACCTTGCACAAGGTGGGGCTCATTAGCACCAAGCGCGTCAGACAATGGGTTTTCTTCAAGCGCGACGAAGCGGTGATCCAGGCTTTCGGCGATTCGATCGGCAACCTCTGATCGTCTGATTCGGTTCCCGGCTGAAACTTTCAATTTACTTAGTATACCGTTACATGCCCACTCTCTTCGATTCGCTCCGGGTCGGCACACTCACGTTGAAGAACCGCATCGTCATGGCGCCGTTCACGCGTCAGCGCGCGGGTGTCGAGCGCGTGCCGAACGCGCTGATGGCGCAGTACTACGCCGACCGCGCGTCGGCGGGCCTGATTCTGAGCGAAGCCACCTCGGTCACGCCGCAGGGTGTCGGCTACGCTGACACACCGGGCATCTGGTCGGACGAACCGGTCGAAGGCTGGAAGCTCGTCACGCAGGCCGTGCACGATGCCGGCGGAAAGATCATGCTGCAACTGTGGCACGTTGGCCGCATTTCCGATCCGGTGTTCCTGAACGGCGAGTTGCCGGTCGCGCCGAGCG
>JAQFVJ010000371.1 GCA_029439525.1 Caballeronia sp. BR6202001591004 | reverse complement strand
TCGAATCGCTGGACGAGGACGGCTATCTCACGTCGTCACTCGATGCAATCAGCGCGGATCTGCCCGAGGAACTCGAAGTCGAAGTCGACGAACTGAGCGCGGCGCTCGCGCTGCTGCAGAGCTTCGATCCGCCGGGTGTCGGCGGCCGCTCCGCGTCGGAATGTCTCAAGTTGCAATTACTCAGGCTCGATGCGTCGCCTATGCGCACGCTGGCGCTCGATATCGTCACGAACCATCTCGAACTGCTCGCCGCGCGTGATTTCACGCGACTGCGCAAGCAGTTGAAGGTCAGCGACGACGTGCTGCGCGCTGCACATCTGCTCATCAAGTCGTTGGAGCCGTTTCCGGGCGCGGTGTACGGCAAGAGCGAAGCGGACTACGTGGTTCCGGACATTCTCGTGCGCAAGACAACGAGCGGCTGGACCGCGGAGCTGAATCCGGAAATCGTTCCGCGGCTTCGAATCAATAACTTGTACGCAAACATCTTGCGTAATAACCAGGGCGATCCGGGCAGTGGTTCATTGCGTCAGCAGCTTCAAGAAGCGCGCTGGCTCATCAAGAATATTCAGCAAAGATTCGAGACGATTCTCCGTGTCGCGCAGGCAATTGTCGAGCGTCAAAAGAACTTTTTTGCACATGGCGAAATTGCCATGCGCCCCTTGGTTTTGAGGGAAATTGCTGATATGCTGAATTTACATGAATCGACAGTTTCACGTGTGACGACCGGTAAGTACATGCTCACCCCGTTCGGGGCGCTGGAATTTAAGTACTTTTTTGGATCGCACGTTTCGACTGACACAGGAGGCGCAGCATCGTCCACGGCGACCCGGGCCCTCATCAAGCAACTGATAGGAGCGGAAGACCCCAAAACTCCTCTTTCAGACAGACGCATCGCCGAACTGCTGGCGGAACAAGGTTTCGTGGTGGCGCGCCGCACCGTCGCAAAGTACCGCGAGGCGCTGCGAATCCCGGCAGTGAATCTGCGAAAGTCTCTTTGATCCGTCTCTATAGCTCATCGCGTGTTGCGATGAGCGTTTAACCGGCCGCAGCGCGATTGCGCGGACGTGCCGGCCGATGCGGCCCGACCTCATGCGTGTTTTGATATGCGCAGGCGGGACCCTTAACCGACCGGTTTCGGACGAGCATCGTGGCCCTGGGGCATTGGCTTGGAGAGCAACTATGAATCTGAAGATCAGCGGACACCACCTCGAATTGACGCCTGCGTTGCGCGAGTTTGTGATCACGAAGCTGGACAGGGTGCTCCGTCACTTCGATCAGGTCATTGACGGCAACGTTGTCCTCTCGGTCGACCATCAGAGAGAAAAGGAAAAGCGGCAGAAGGCGGAAATCAATCTGCACCTCAAGGGCAAGGACATTTTTATCGAGAGTTGTGACGCTGATATGTATGCCGCGATCGACCTGATGGTCGACAAGCTGGACCGGCAGGTCATCAAGCACAAGGACAAGATTCAGGGGCACGCCCACGAGGCGGCCAAGTATCGCAGAGAGACGCAGCCGCAGGAAATCCAGGCGTCGGAATCCTGATTCGACGGCGGGCGCGTCCACTGCGTGATGACGGAGCCGCGTGCTTGTCTGCCGCAATGTGAACCGGCAGGCGAGCTTCGAGGAAGGCCTCGAAAAAGCGAGATTCCGACCGGACGGACACGCACCGAAACAAAGGCGCCTCATATGTCGAATATTCCGTTGCACTGACGCACAAACCATTGATTTCTCGTGTTTTGTACTGAACATTCAACTACATTAAACGTAATGGCACGTCGCACCATTACGCTATCGGCTGTTACATAATGGTCCGGTTATTATCGGGGTCGCACAACAGGAACGCTGCAGTCATCGCTGCGAGCGCAGAGTACTCTATCTGTATAATCTTTCGTTGTGAGTGCTTTCAGTCAGCAGCCACGATGAGGAGCTATCAGGCCACGCATCTGCCTGCGAACATGAATCGTTTAGCCAAATTTCTTCCCATCGAGAACGTTGTTTTCCGATTGTCCGTTACCAGCAAGAAACGCGTCTTCGAGCAAGCGGGCCTGATTTTCGAGAACCAGAACGGCATCGCCCGCAGCACCGTCACCGACAATCTCTTCGCACGTGAACGCCTGGGCTCGACTGGCCTCGGCGAAGGCGTCGCCATTCCGCACGGCCGCATCAAAGGGCTGAAGCAACCGCTCGCCGCTTTCGTTCGCCTCGCCGAACCGGTCGCGTTCGAATCGCCGGACGGCCAGCCCGTGTCGCTGCTGATCTTCCTGCTCGTGCCGGAACAGGGCACGCAACAGCATCTCGAGATCCTTTCGGAGATCGCGCAACTGCTTTCCGACAGCGAAGCACGCGAACGTCTGCACAAGGAAGAAAACCGTGACGCGCTTTATCAAGTGCTCACGCAATGGCAACCGTGATACCCGCACGAACATAGCGAATCGACTGACTTGTGTGTCCCCGGCGCCGCTCCCGCGCCGTGGGCGCCTCGCGCTGGGGCAATCGGTCAACAAGCAGCGTGACGCGGTAAATCGGAGCAATCCGTCCCGGTGCGCGGCGCGCTCTACCGGCTTCTCCTATGGAGTTCCGGCTTCATGGATACCTCCAGCATCAACACCCAAAGCATTTTCGACGACAATGCGGCCGCTCTAAAGCTCAGTTGGCTCACCGGGCAGGAAGGCTGGGAACGCGGTTTTTCGAGCAAGACGGTCGCCAACGCGACGTCGAGCGCCGATCTGGTCGGTCACCTGAATCTCATCCACCCAAACCGCATTCAGGTGCTCGGCGACGCCGAAATCAACTACTACCAGCGCCAGTCCGACAAAGACCGCTCGCGCCACATGGCCGAGCTAATCGCGCTGGAGCCGCCGTTTCTCGTCGTCGCGGGCGAAGTGGGCGCGCCGCCGGAACTCGTCCTGCGTTGCACGCGCTCGTCGACACCGCTGTTCACCACGCGCATGTCGGCGGCCGCCGTCATCGACAGCCTGCGCGCGTACATGTCGCGGGTTCTCGCGCCGCGCGCGACGCTGCACGGCGTG
>JAQFVJ010000370.1 GCA_029439525.1 Caballeronia sp. BR6202001591004 | reverse complement strand
TCCATCGCAAGGACGGCAAGGAAGATCGCATGCCGGTGCTGCTACGCATCGATACTCCGATCGAAGTCGACTACTACAAGCACGGCGGGATTCTACCGTTCGTACTGCGCTCGCTGCTCGCGGCGTAAGATTCGACCTGTAGCTTTGCAGGTGACCGCGCCCGAAAGGGCGCGGGAACATTGGACTCGGCGCGAGCCGGGATTTTTTTGCCTGCGCTTCGTTTTTTGCGGCTTCTTTTACGCTTCGTAGGACGCGATATTCATCGGATGGGGCGCGACGCGCCAGCCACGTGCGCACGAACTGGCCCACGCGCCGCGCGCCGCCGCGGGTCGAATCGGACACTAGCGAGAACCAGCTCGAGTCCGCCATGCCGCTGACCCAGATCGTCGTGTACGGCTGCAATTCGACGGCCGCGCCCGCATCCAGTCAGTAATCATCTGCTTCGCTTTCGATGGTCAGCCAGACTTGCCCGCGCGTAACGCGCAGCGTCTAGGACCGATCGATCACCCAGCAGGTCGGCGCATCGCGCCGGTTGAGTTCGAAAGTACGGATTTCACGCATGATGCCGCTCCTCATTGACCGAATGGCCGCGTGGTTCGCAGTGACTGCGACCGTTGATCCTATTATTCGCTCGATTCCGAACAGCTTGAATGAACACTTCTGCACAGTTGAGGCGGAACTGTTACGCTGCTTCAGCAGAACACTTTGCACGTGCTCGGATATCTAAAACAGAGCATTTAGCCGTTCGGCCAGCATTGACGGGACTTTTCGGATGCGGTCGAATGGATGCATCACGCCAGCGAACAGCAAAAACCAACTGTTCACCGGTTTCAACTGAACACTTTCGTACACGATGAATGCCCTTCCTCTCACCATCGACGGCGCGACCGGCGTGCCGCTGACCGAGCAGATCGTCAGCCAGATCGAGTCGATGATCCGCTCGCGCCGCGTGCTGGCCGGCGCCAAGCTGCCGTCCATCCGCCAGCTCGCCGCCGAGCAGCGCATCAGCCGCTTTCCGGTGATCGAGGCCTACGACCGTCTGGCGTCGCGGACTGATTCAGCCGAAGCACGGCTCGGGCTTTTACGTCGCCAATCACGTCGACGAGCGCGATGCCGGCGCCAGCACCTGCGATCCGCGTCTCGCGAGTCGAACCAGATCCTTCAGCAGCTCAACTATCCGGGCGAGACGCTCAAGCTGTCGAGCGGCTTCATCCCCGAGGCTTGGCGCGATGTGGACGGTCTCACGCAGGCGATCCGTCAGGCGTCACGCATGGACGTGTCGAGCGTGATCGACTACGCGATTCCGCACGGTGACGTGAACCTGCGCCAGCAGGTGACGATGCGCCTCAATACGCTCGGCATCGACGCCGATCTGCCGAACGTGCTCATCACGAGCGGCGCGAGTCAGGCGCTGGACCTGATCGTGCGCTACATGCTCAAACCCGGCAACACGGTGTTCGTCGAAGATTCCGGTTACTACACCTGTTCGGCCTCTTGAAGCTGCAAGGCGTGCGGCTGGTCGGCGTGCCGCGACTGGCGAACGAGCCGGACGTCGGTGCCGCCGAGGAACTGCTGAAGCAGCACACGCCGAAACTGTTCTTTATCAACACGGTATTCCAGAACCGGACCGCGACGAACGTCGCGCCGCAGGTCGCGTTCAGACTGCTTCAACTGGCGACGCAACACGGCTTTTCCATCGTCGAGGACGATATCGTCTACGCGGATTTTCAGGCGGTGCTGACCCAGCGCCTGGCGACGCTCGATCAGCTCGATCGCGTGATTTATGTCGGCGGGTTGTCGAAAACGCTGTCGTCGTCGCTGCGCATCGGCTATCTGGCGGCGAACCGCGAACTGGTGAAGCACCTCGTCGACGTGAAAGTGCTGACGAGCCTCGGCGGTACGCTTTTCGCGGAAAGCGTCGCGGCGAGCCTGCTGGAGCGCGGCACCTATCGCAAATATCTGGAGCGCTTGCGCAAGCGCGTGCGCGATTCGCTGTCGGGCGCCGTGCAGACGCTCGAAGGCTACGGCTGGAACGTGTTCGAGGAACCGAGCGGCGGCAACTTCGTATGGGCGAAAGTGCCGGGCATCGACGATTCGAACGTGCTCGTCGATGAAGCCTTGAAGTTCGGCGTGACGCTCGGGCCGGGCACCTACTATCGGCCGAACGGCGAAGCATGCGCGTGGGTGCGCATCAATTCGGCGTATGCGGCCGACCGGCGCGCGACGCGTTTCTTCGAACACGTGACGGAGAAAGCGGCCGCGAGCGTATAGTGTTTATTTGCCGAAGAAACGTTCGAGCGCGTCGGTGAATGCCTTGTCCTTCGCGAGCCGTGCGTACAGACCCGCCGCGCCTTCGTTTCGTAGATGCGATGCTCGGCGAAGTCATCGCCGATGAACGCGGCGATCTCCTTCATCTCCGCGACCCAGCGATATGCCTTCGGCGGCATGCGCGGCACATTGCGAGACAGCCACGCGGCGAGTTCCGGCGGCTCTCGGCGAGTTCGTCGTACAGCGCCTTGTCCGCGCCGTTGCGCATCGCGGCGAGCGACATCGCCGAACCGAGCGCCGTCAGTCCTTTCGTGATGCCGGCGTACGACATCTTCAAAGCGGACGCCGCGCCCACCGGTCCGAGCAGCACGACGAGCCCGAGTCGGTTCAGCACGTCCGTTTGCGCGGCCTGCGCGCCCGACATGTAGAACTTCGGCGACGACGGCGCGCCGATGATGGCGCGGTCGACGAACGGCGCACCGGTCGCCTCGACAATGCGCAATCGTCGCCGTCTCCGGATTGATGGCGTTGCAATCGATATAAACAGGTTTTTTCGCGGCGCTCGCGAGCGCGGGCGCTATGCGCTCGGCCATTTCGATCGCCACGCCCGGCGGCACAATCGACAGGATGAAATCGCACGCGGCCAGTCGTTCGAGCACCACGTCTTCCATGCCCGCTTCACGCGCCCGGGCGATGCTGGCCTCGCCGCGTCCTTCGAGACTGGTCAGCACGAGCGCACCGGATTGCGTCAGTGCGCGGCCAATGGCCGATCCCATGGTGCCCACGCCCAGCACTGCGATGATTGCTTGAGTCACTTGCCGCTCCGTATCGATAAAAATATTCAGGATACGCAAAGCGGCGCGGACACGCTGCGGCGCGCTATTCGCTTTCATTCCGCTCACGGAGTTGCCGATGGCAGAACGCATCGAGCCGGCGCAGGACTTCGTGGCCCTTGCGCGTGAGCAGCGGCATGGAACTCCCCGTCGGCAGTCTCGTGATCTCGACCAGTTCCTCCTGACGCAAACGCGCAGTGACTTGACCGAGTGCTTCCACCTGATGAGGCGCGCGCTGCACGAGCAGCAACGTGGAAATTTCCTTAGGACTAGGCATTTGGTTCTCCGGAAGTCGGCGCGAGTGGAAGTTCGCATCCCAGGCATCCTAATAACCCAAGCGGGCAAATCGACTACGGTCATTTTTCCGCGCGTTACCGTGGTTACAGGTTGGAAACGCCCGTCCATACACGACGCGGCGCAACGGTGCACGCTGTAAAAAACGATGTACGTGCCGTAGCGGTTATCTTCGGCGTGTCAACCGAGGCGCATTACATCGCACCGGGCGCGATGGACCATCGCCAGATAACGCTCCAGCGCCGACATATCGCTGTCGACGCCGCGCACCGCGACGACCTGATCGGGCCGGTCGGAATCAGCAACAGGTCGGCTTCGAGATCAGCACGATAACGCGGGTGTCGGGATCGCCGGCGAGCGCTTCGAGGCCGAACTGCATCGAGATGCCGCCGATGTCTTCGTGCAGGTCGTGGCCGCCGGTGCCGAGCGCCTGCGAAATGCCCGCGCCGAGCTGGTCGATGAGGCAGGTCACTTCCTGCAATCCCGTTCCGGATGCGCCCACCACGCCGATCCCGCCGCGCCGCACAACATTGGCGAAACCCAGCGGCATGCCGTTGACGATCGCCGTGCCGCAGTCCGGGCCCATCACCATCAGGTACTTTTCGCGCGCCAGCGTCTTGATGGCCTTTTCCTGCTCCATGCCGACGTTGTCGAAGAAGAGCATCACGTTCATGCCGAGTTGCGCGCCTTCATGGCCTCGGCCGCCGCATAGTCGCCCGGCACGACACGGAGATCAGCGCGAGATTCGCCTCGGGCACTTCCTCGCAGGCCATCGCGAGACTCGTCGGCACGCGCGCCGCGCACGACGATCAGCAGATCGTTCGGCGACGCTTCCACGCGTTCGCCCAGACCCGCGTCCGCGAGTTGCGCGAGATTCGCCGGCGTACCCATGATGACCGACGCCTGTTCGACGCCGGGCAATTTGCTGATATGGGCGGAAATCTGCATCAGAGAAACTGAATCCTGATACAGATTTTTGAATATTTCGAGTTTAATGGTCATTATGCTCCTCCGTTTTCATTCAGGTCTCTACGTCGCTCTCAATAATCATAAAATCCGGCGCTCGAATCGAATCACACCTGCGCCGATTTGCAACGGCGTAAATAGACGCGCATTGCGGCGAATGCATGAAATCAATCGCAGTGTTGTCAAGCGGGTGATTTTTGTTGCCGGATCGGCCGATATTGCGAGCAACGACGACCTTCATTCCTTCGAGGAAAACGGCTCAGCCGCGCAACGCCTCGATGACCGATGCGGAATCACTCACCCAGCCGAAAATGGCGCCTTGGGCCTTGATCATGTCGAGCGCGGCCTTCTGGAACGTCGGGAAGTATGAACCCACGCAATCCTGCGGCACGATGCACTCGAAGCCTCGGTCGTTCGCCTCGCGCACGGTGGTCGTCACGCACACTTCAGTGGTCACGCCGCATACGACTCGATGCCGGCGTTCTTGAGGATCAGATGCAGGTTCGTCTCGTAGAACACGCCCTTGCCCGGCTTGTCGATGACCGGCTCAACAGCTCCGGAATTAGGTCGTGGCCCTTCCACCGCGCACGAGGATGCGGCCCATCGGTCCCTTCTCGCCGATGAAGGTCTTGCCGCCGCGCGTGAGCTTGGCAGGTGGGCAGTCGGTCAAATCGGGGCGATGGCCTTCACGCGTGTGAATCACCAGCAGCCCCGCCTCGCGCGCCGCGGCCAGCACGCGCCGGCAAGGCTCGATGACCGTGCGAACGAGCGAGACATCGTTGCCCAGCGCCTCGCCGAATCCGCCCGGCTCGACGAAATCGCGCTGCATGTCGATCAGGAGGAGCGCGGTTCGGTCCGTGCAAAACGGCAATTCGAACGGTTCGGCACGCAAATGATTTTGCGGCACGGCAAACTCCTTTACATCGTTGAAAAAATCGGAATACGAATTTCGCTGAATAATCGCTTCATTAATAAATGATCTGCACGATCGTTGATTAAATCACCAACAGGTCATTTAATGCGCTTTTGGTGCGGCGAATGTTCAATCGATTATAGGTATCGCCGATTGGAAGACAACGAAATGATTGAAAGCGACCAATCAAAATTCTTGATGCTTGCGCGCTTCATGCGCGGAAC
>JAQFVJ010000369.1 GCA_029439525.1 Caballeronia sp. BR6202001591004 | reverse complement strand
TCTTGCGCGGCAAATTCCACGTGCGCCTTCGCGAATTCCGGTCCGTACGGCTCGCCGCGCGAGCCCTGCAGGATGCCGACGAGATTCACGACCGCATCCGCTTCGCCGACGAAGGCCGCGAGTTGCGCCGGATCGTGCACATCGGTTTCGATCACATCGACGGGCAACAGCGTGAGATGTGCGGCATTCGAGCGCCGCCGCGTGGCGATGCGCACGTTCTTGCCGAGATCGACCAGCGCGTTGACAAGATGACTTCCGATGAAACCCGAACCGCCGATGAGCGCTACCTGTTGATGTCGCATATTCGCCTCTTTCGCGTTCTGGACTGCTGCTATGGTGGCGGGAACGACGGCGAGTGCCAATGAAAACACTCGCGCATCTTCCATTCGACGAATGACGGAAGATGCGCGGGCGTGACCAATGGCATCAGGGCGCGATGTAGCCCAGCCGCGCCTTCAGCGATTGCGGACGCCCTTCGAACAGCGCCGCGTAGTACACGGTGTTCGACAGCACGTTCTTCACGTAATCGCGCGTTTCGGCGAACGGGATCGTTTCAGCAAAAACCGCGCCCTCAACGGGCGCGCGCAAATCCTGCCGCCACTGACACGGCCGACCCGGCCCTGCGTTGTAGCCGGCGGTGGCGAGCACGGGCGAATCATCGAATTGATTGTAGATCATCGACAGGTAATTCGTGCCGAGCAGCATATTGGTGTTGATGTCGTTCATTTGCGCGCGCGACACCGACCCGAGACCGATCTTCTTCGCCACCAGTTGCGCCGTGCCGGGCATCAGTTGCATTAGGCCGCCCGCACCCACTTCCGAGCGCGCGTTGATGATGAAGCGCGACTCCTGACGAATCAGCCCGTACGCCCACTCGATGTCGAGGTTCGTATCCTTCGCCTCCTGTTCGACGATATCGCGGAACGGCGACAGATAGCGCAACGTGAAGTCATGCTCGTTCTTGGTTTTGTCGGCGGTGTTCACCGTGCGGTCGAACAGTTCGATACGCTTCGCGTACTGCGCGGCGGCGAGTAGTTGACGGTCGGTCATCGTGCGCAGCGGCCAGTTCCATTCGCGATTGCCTTCGAGCCGCATGTTCAGCGCGTAGAAACGCTGCGACAGCGCGAAGCCCGGCACGGACTGCATCTGCGCGATTTCGGCGTCGCTTACCGTTGTGCGCGGCGGCACGCTGATCTTCTGGCCGGTTTCCTCGAGCGCGAGCTGGCCGTAGAAGTTATATTGATCGGCGATGCTCTGGAATTCATGATTCGCCGCCGCCGTGTCGCCCGCCTGCTTGAGCGTGCGCGCGCGCCAGTAGACCCACGACGGCTGGCTGCGCAGCGCGGGCGGCATCTGCTCGATGGACCAGCGCACCATGTTCCAGTCGCCGGCGAGCAGCGCGCTGCGCGTGCGCCATTCGTACGCCGGATTCGACAATTGCGCGTTCGCCGACCGCCGATACCAGTCTGCCGCCGACGGAATGCGCTTCAACGCCGCCTGATAGCCGATGGTGCCCCAGCCGATCGCGCGCTCCTGCGCGGTGAGACTCGGCGCCACCGATGAGAACGTGGCCGCGGCCATTGCCGGGTCGTTGCGGGCCATGCGCGTGATCGCGAGCAAGATGAGCTGATGCGCCGGCGTGTTCGGCATGACGCCGCGCGCGAGATAAATGGGCGGCTTGTTGACGGCGTCGTCGAAAAGCGAGTCCCTTGACTTTTCCTGGCCGAGCGCATCGACGATATTCGAGCCGGTGGTCGTGTAGTTCTGTTCGTAAGCGAGACGGATCTGCTGCCAGATGTCGTCGGTCGTGAACTGGCCGGATTCCGCGAGTGCACCGATCAAATCCACGCAACCGTTGCCATACCACTTCGGTTCGACGAGCAGCGCGCGCGCTGCGTCGGCGACGTTCTCGCCGCGCGACATGCGTACCTCGAGCGCATAGCACTTCACCTGCGTGTCGTCGTTGAGCACGAAGCGCTGGTATTGCTGCTCGAAGTTCTTCCAGTCGTGACGGCTGCCGAGCACGACCAGATAGTCGTTGCGCAGACGATCGGCGATAGCCTGGTCGTCGTAGCGCTGCAGGAACGACAGTACCGGCGCGTCGGGCGCGTCGATGCGCGCGTGACCTTGCGAATCGAACAGTTGCGGCTTGATGGTGAAGTACTCGACGTAGCTCGGCGCCGGGTAGTTCGGAATTTGCGCGGCGAGCACCGCGGCCTTGCCCGCATCGTTCGCGCGTGCGGCATCGCGCAGCTGCAGGAAAATGCGATCGTCGGAAGACGGGGAAAAATCGGCGTCGGGACGGACGGCGGAGGCAGTGCCGCACGCTACGAGGAACGCTGCGGTGAGTGTGGAACCGACCGCAAGATATACTCGACTGAGGCGTTTTGGCATCTTGATTCTGGAGCGCGGATGGAGACGAAGCAGGGGCGTGGATCGGTCCAAAGCATAGCACGCAACGTTTGCGCGGAACCCAATGCGCAGACGAAAAACGGCCCGATGAGCGGCGATAAGCGTGCGTTACGCGCGACACTGCTCGCCAACCGCGAAGCGCACAACGAGAGCCCCGCGCGCCCCGCGATGAACAAGGTCCTCGCCGCCCGCGTCCTGCAAACGATCGATCGTCATGCGGTTTCGTGCATCGGCTTTTACTGGCCGGTCGCCGGCGAATTCGATGCGCGCGCGGTCGTCACGCAATGGCTCGCGGCGGATCGCACGCGCGAGGCCGCGCTTCCGGTCGTCGTGCAACCGCACGTGGCGATGGTCTTCCACGCGTGGCAGGTGCAATCGGTGATGAAAGAAGGCCGTTATCGCATCCCCGTTCCGGAAGATGAAGAAGTCGTCGTGCCGGAACTGCTGCTGATTCCGTGTGTCAGTTTCGATGCGGCGCGGTTTCGGCTTGGCTACGGCGGCGGCTATTACGACCGCACGCTCGCCGCGTGGCCAAAAGCGAAGCGGCCGGTGACCATCGGCATCGCGTTCGACGCGGGCAAGTGCGACGCGCTGCCGCGCGAAACGCACGACGTGCCGCTCGACATCATCGTCACCGAATCGGCAACGTATTAGCGCGATGGTTTAAAGCGCCGCCGCCGCGCGCGCTGCCGTGTTGTATAAACCCGACGCGTTGCGCATCAGTTGCGCGGCTTCGCCGATCTGCTCGTTGGTGAGGCCGCTTTCGCGCAGCGTCGCCATCAGACAGCTTTCGCGCACGTCGCGGTACTTCGCGCACAACTCGCGCCCCGCCGGCGTCGCGGAAAAGAACACTTCCTTGCCGGTCTTTTCGCTCTTCACGTAGCCGCGTGCGACGAGCTTCTTCAGCGCATAGGTGGCAACGTGCGTGTCCTCGATATTCAGCACGAAGCAGATATCCGCGAGCTTTTTCTTCCGGTCGCGATGGCTCACGTGATGCAAGAGCGACACCTCCACCGCCGTCATGTCCTTCGCGCCCGCCGCCGACAGCAGCGCACCATCCAACGATTGAACGCGTTGTGCTCACCATGATGAGGCCGTATTCGAACTCCGACAACTCCGCGCTGGTTTCGGAGAGGAGATGCTCGGACGAGACGATCTTGGTAGGGTGACGCGACATGGCGATGACCGGTGGAAAATTCGTTTGAGTGTAGCGCGAGGCAATCCCGCGCAGCGCTCGCCGGGTCGTTTGCAACACTCCATACAAACGAGAATAGATAAATAGATAATTTATTGACAATATGATATTGCATGTGGCGGTTCCGACGGGCACTTCCGACGGGCACTTCCGACGGGCACTTCCGACGGGCACTTTCGAACGCGTTTCGAGCCGCGACAAAGGCAAATTTCAAGGCATTACAAGACTACGCATTCATTCGTTGGGCGATATCGCGCTCGTCTGCGAAGCGGCGGCGCCCGCCACGCTCCACTGCCAGCCCCGCATCTGGGCGCTAGCGGAAACCGCGCGCCTGATGCCGCACGTTGTCGAAGTGGTGCCGGGCATGAACAACCTGACGATCGTGTTCGATCCGCTGCAGGCCGATTACGAAGCGCTCGCCGCCCAGCTCGAAAAGGGTTGGGACGAGGCGGCGGCCGTCGACAACGGCGGCGAGCTGGTCGAAATCCCGGTCCGTTACGACGGCCCCGATCTCGCCGATGTCGCGAAGCACA
>JAQFVJ010000368.1 GCA_029439525.1 Caballeronia sp. BR6202001591004 | reverse complement strand
GCCCGGCACGTGCTGGAACACGCCGAGTGGCGTCAGAAAGTGATCGTAGCTGCCGGGCCGTCCGGTCGCGACCGGCGATGCACCGATCATCGACCATGCGTCGCCGTCCTTCGCCCTGAAGTACAGGAACAACGCCTGCACGTTCGCGCTGCGATCCACGAGCACGACGAATTCATTGGCGAGACTGCCGTGGCCGTTGAACGCATTCTGGAGAACGCGGCCGTACGCCTGCTGGTCGGTGAGCGGCACGCTGAGGCGGCGCGTGACTTCCTTCGCGTAGGTCTGACGCATCGCGAACGCGCCCGCCGGCGCGACCCCCATCCGTTGCGCGAGATTCGGCTCGGGTATCTCGGGCGGCAGAGGCACTTCGGGCGCGACGGCCTCGGATGCGCCGCTGGCCGGAGCGGCTTCGGATGCGCCCGAAGCGGCGGCGGATGCGGCTGAAGCCGCCGAAGCCTCCGACGCGCCGGACGCCTCCTGCGCCGGTATCGGCACCGGCATGCCCGGCAGCGCGCGGGCCGGCGCACTCGCCCCTTGCGCCGCGCGCGCGTTGGTTGCGGGCGGCGCGATCAGCGGTGGCATGCGCGCGGGCGTCACTGCGGGCGCCACATTGCCTTGCGCGACGGTGCCCGATGCCGCTGTTTGAGCGCCAGCTTGCAAGCTGACCGCCATCCATGCCCAAATCGACGACTTAACAATGATGCGTGCGCCGAATGGCGTCTTATTCCCTGCTTTCTGTCCTGCCCGATGCATTGAGTATTCGCCTCGTTCTTGCCGACAACGGGCGATGTGCCATCGCCCCCGGACTCGAACCGGCGCGCACAGTACACGCGCCATCGACAAAAAAGCCGGTGCGTACGAGGGCACCGGCTTCGCCGCTACAGCTCATATAGTTCGCTAGGGTATTAGCTTAGCAAAGTTCATTCCGCGTTGATGCACGCAAACGAGCACGCAACGCATGCATTTCGGATACGACTGAAAGGTTTAGTGCAGACGCATCCAAGCATCGCCCGATGCCGACGCGCGGGCGCGCACCGGTTCATCGAGCAAGCGCCGCTGGCAGAGTTTCTGCGCGATCACCTCGTCGATATAAGGCGTGTCGATGGCGAGCTTCGTGGTGGCATAGGCGTGTGGTGTGTCGGCGCCGTGGACCTCGATATCGCTCACGTAAGTCCCGAGTTCGTCTTCGAGAAAGCGCCGCACGTCACGCGCGGACGAACGGCGTGGCAGATTCCAGACGAGCAGGTTCATCGCCTCACCTTCTCGCGCGAACGCGCGCAGGTTGCAACGAACGCTGACGCTGCCTCGCGACGGCCTGCAGACCGAGCGTACCGACAACGAACAGAGTGGCGAAAGCGAGAATCATGTCGGTTTCCTCGGCTGGACTGCGCAATCGAGGTGTAAATAATTTTTAGCATAACTCCATATTTTTAGCATAACTCAATCCTAGTCCTGAACGTCGTTTTGCGTGCTGCCACATTCCGTCAATTGCAATGAATTCGGACGGATGCAGTGAGTGGGGCAATCGCCACACGGCGACCATACCGCGCGGCCTCAGTTGCCGGCGGAACTCGCCGCCGCGTTTCCCTGACAGGACATGCTCGACAAGTTTGGATAACAAGTTTGGATAATTATTTGGCCAGTTGCCGGCGATCGCGGTTTGTGCGACCTTCAGCGTCATATCGCCGGTGCATACGCAACGCGCTTCAGATAGACAGCGAGCCGTTCCTTGCGGCGCTGTCCCGCAGATCGAAATTCGCGGCAGAGTTGGGCAAGCCGCCCAGCAGAACCGGCATGCGGTGATCGAGTGCATATTCGGACGCGAACGATTCATCGATGCTGCGCTGCTTGAGCAGGCGATTCTTCTGACGCATCTGTGTTTCGAAGGATGGCAGCACGCGATCGACATAGCCGGGCGTGCAGATCGTATCGACGATGGTCGCCTGGCTCACATGCAGATCGAGCCACTCGTTTTTTTGTGCATGCGGCGTGCCCGACCAGAGAGACAGGGTAAGGCACACCCGCAGCGAGCACGGCGCGAACTGGAGAGGCGGAATGTGCCGCGCGGCGCGGCCCGCGCTGATGGAAGGGTGCCTTCGACTCATGCCTCGTGAGCGCTATTCATCGTGCGGCCGCTCGGGTTCAGGATGGGCTGGAGTGTCAATTAGAACACACAGGCGACGAAACGTAGCGAAGGCACGGCATGCGAACACGCGCGCCGCGCTCAGACGGGCGGACGCGCGACGGCGGCGTCGAGCGCGTCCAGTGCAAGCGCCCGGGCGGTGAAGACCGCGAAGCAGGCATGGACATCGTGCGTGCCCTCGGTTTTTTCTTCGGCCGCCCGTTCGCAAGTGCGCTGCAATGCGGCGCACGCCGCAACCAACGAAAGGCGCCGCGCCCTTCATCCGGTGCGCGAGATCGCCGAGCCGCGCATAATCCTGCCCGCGCAGCGCGGCGTGCGCTTCGGCGAGGTCCTGCGCGCATTGGCGACCTCGTATCGACGAGGGCGGCGGACTGATCGCCGAAAGCTGCCAGCAAGGCGACGTCGAACGCGGGGGCTTCGTTATCGGCCACGCTTTCGGTTGCCGCTTGCGGCGACGGCGACGCATGCCGCGCAGCCGAAGCCAATGCGTCGCGCAGCGCGTCCAGCCCGATCGGCTTGACGAGGCATGCCGTCATGCCCGCCGCGATCGCGCGCGCCGATGCTTCCGGCTGCGCGTTCGCGGTCAACCCGACGATCGGCACCGCGGTAGACGACTGCCGTTGCGCTTCATCGGCGCGGATGGCTTGCGCCAGTTGTTCGCCGCTCATCTCGGGCATCGAACAATCGGTCAGAATCACGTCGATGGTGTCGGGCGCGGTGCTCCATTGCGCCATTGGCCATTGCGCTAGCGCGACGCGGCCGTTTTCCGCGAGCCGAGGCAGCGCGCCCAGCTGGCGAATCTGTCCATCGAGCACGATGTGGTTAGCCAGATGGCCGTCCACGACAAGCACACGCCCGCCCGCGAGCGGTTCGCGTGCGGCCTTCGATGCGACAGGCGCGGCGGCCACTGTGGGATCGCCACCGGCAGGCTTACGCGCACGATGAAGCGCGTGCCCCGGTCCGGCTCGCTATGCATCTCGATGCCGCCACGCATCATCGTCACGAGGTGCTTGCAGATCGTAAGACCAAGGCCCGTGCCGCCAAAGCGCCGCGCGCCGCCGTTCGTGCGCCTGCACAAACGGCGTGAAGCGACGCCTGCCGGTCCGCTGGGATGCCCACGCCCCACACGATGCCGCCCATCAGCTGGCTGTGCGCGGTCTTCTCGTTGAGCAGGGTGCCGACGTCATACACCGCGACGATGCGCGGCACG
Organism: Caballeronia sp. BR6202001591004; assembly: GCA_029439525.1. Taxonomy (GTDB): domain Bacteria; phylum Pseudomonadota; class Gammaproteobacteria; order Burkholderiales; family Burkholderiaceae; genus Caballeronia. The sequence continues at coordinate 272 of JAQFVJ010000368.1, read as the reverse complement.
CGGATGATGCCGAGATCCGCATCGACATGCACTTCCGCGAACACTGCGCCGAACGAATGGAACGCGTACTCCTTTTTCTCGTCGCCGGGACGCGCGGTGGCGACGGCTTCGATCGCGCGGCCGCCGTTGCGCGCGATGACGGCTGCGGCCGGGTCGCGCTTCTGTGGATTCGATACGCTCACGATCCCCAGCCGTTGCTCACGATGACGTCCTCGCGCGCCGCGCCGTTGAGCGGCGAGTCGTTGTCCACGAGTGCCATCGCGATCAACTGG
>JAQFVJ010000367.1 GCA_029439525.1 Caballeronia sp. BR6202001591004 | reverse complement strand
CGCGCCCGGGTCCGTGTTATTTGCCGACCTGATTGCCGATGACCCCGCCCACCACCGCGCCGCCGAGTACCGACAGCGCGCGGCCGCCGATCACCGCGCCGCCGGCCGCGCCGACGCCCGCACCGACGACGGTATCTCGTTGACGGGTGGTCATGTCGCCACAGGCGGTCAGTCCGCCAAGGAGTGCCACGAGCATTGCAGCGGTACCTATCTCTTTGATGGTTTTCATGTCGACTCTTCAGATTCGATGAGAAAGGAATCAGCGCTTGGTCTTGCTGTCGGCACGCGCAAGGCCCCAGCGTCGACGTTTTGTGCCGGTTCGATTTTTCATAAAGCAGGAAAAGTGCCCGACTGTTCGCAAGGTAAGGCGAATGAAAACGGCCTGCCGAACGCACGTTCGGCAGGCCATCGTTGTAAAAACTGGCAAATCAGACGGGTGCGACGGATCAGGTCGGCTGATAGATTTCGGAGCCTTTCTTCACAAATTCGATCGCTTTCGTCTCCATGCCCCTGGCGAGCGCTTCGTTTTCAGTTACGCCCTGCTTCACCGCGAAGTCGCGCACGTCCTGCGTGATCTTCATCGAGCAGAAGTGCGGGCCACACATCGAACAGAAATGCGCCACCTTGGCGGAATCCTTCGGCAGGGTTTCATCGTGGAATTCGCGCGCCTTGTCCGGATCGAGGCCGAGGTTGAATTGGTCCTCCCAGCGGAATTCGAAGCGTGCCTTGGACAGCGCGTTGTCACGCACCTGTGCGCCTGGATGACCCTTCGCCAGATCAGCCGCGTGCGCCGCCAGCTTGTAAGTGATGATGCCTTCCTTCACGTCGTCCTTGTTCGGCAGGCCGAGGTGCTCCTTCGGCGTCACGTAGCAGAGCATCGCGGTGCCGAACCAGCCGATCATCGCAGCGCCAATGCCCGACGTGATGTGGTCGTAACCCGGCGCGATGTCGATCGTCAGCGGCCCGAGCGTGTAGAAGGGCGCCTCGTCGCACCATTCCAGTTGAAGGTCCATGTTCTCCTTGATGAGCTGCATCGGCACGTGGCCGGGGCCTTCGATCATCACCTGCACGTCGTGTTTCCACGCGATCTGCGTCAGTTCGCCGAGCGTCTTCAGCTCGCCGAGTTGCGCTTCGTCATTGGCGTCGTAGATGGAGCCGGGACGCAGGCCATCGCCGAGCGAGAACGAGACATCGTATTGCTTCATGATTTCGCAGATGTCTTCGAAGTGCTCGTAGATGAAGCTCTCCTTGTGATGAGCGAGGCACCACTTCGCCATGATCGAACCGCCGCGCGACACGATGCCGGTCATGCGGTTCGCGGTCAGCGGCACGTATTGCAGACGCACGCCGGCGTGGATCGTGAAGTAATCGACGCCTTGTTCCGCCTGTTCGATGAGCGTGTCGCGGAACATTTCCCACTTCAGGTCTTCGGCTTTGCCATTGACCTTTTCGAGCGCCTGATAGATCGGCACCGTGCCGATCGGCACCGGCGAATTGCGGATGATCCACTCGCGCGTTTCGTGGATGTGCTTGCCGGTCGACAGATCCATCACCGTGTCGCCGCCCCAGCGGATCGCCCACGTCATCTTATCGACTTCCTCGCCGATGGAGGAGGCCACCGCCGAATTGCCGATATTCGCGTTGATCTTGACGAGGAAGTTGCGGCCGATGATCATCGGCTCGCTTTCCGGGTGATTGATGTTCGCGGGGATGGTCGCGCGGCCGCGCGCCACTTCCTCGCGCACGAATTCGGGCGTGATTTCCTTGAGTGCATCCTTGCCGAACGCCGCCGCGCCGAAGGCTTGTCCTGGATGCTGGCGGCCCATCATCTTGGCGAGCTTTTCGCCGTTCGGGCCACTGTTCTTCAGGCTTTCCAGATATTCCGCGCGACGCTGGTTTTCGCGGATCGCGATGTACTCCATCTCCGGCGTGATGATGCCTTGGCGCGCGTAGTGCATCTGCGAGACGTTCTTGCCGTCGAGCGCGCGACGCGGCTTGCGGTGCAGGCCGGGAAAACGCAACTCGGCGGTCTTCGGATAGGCGGCGCGCTCGCGGCCGAAGTCGCTCGACAGGCCGGCGAGTTCTTCGGTATCGTCGCGCTGGTCGATCCATGCGCCGCGCAGTGCGGGCAGGCCGGAGCGGATGTCGATGGCAGCATCCGGATCGGTGTACGGGCCAGACGTATCGTACACGTAGACGGGCGGATTCTTCTCGCCGCTGAAGCCGTCGGGTGTATCCAATTGCGTGATTTCGCGCATCGGCACGCGGATATCGGGCGTCGAGCCTTCGACGTAGACCTTGCGCGAATTCGGCAGCGGTGCGATGGCGGCGGCATCGACGACGGCGTTCTCGGAGATGAACTTCGGATTGGCATTCATTGGTTAGTCTCCTCTCTCCTGTGGGGACAACGACAAGTTTTCGGCGCGAGCGAAAACACGCTCGGCTGACTCAGGAGCTAAACAGGGAGGAACGAGATGGAAAGGTACAGGTTCTGAAGAAGTGGCGTGGATGTGGCAAGGCCTGGAACCCGAACGCTTCCCTGCGATGGCATTATCCAGATCAGGTTCAAAGGGTATTTCTCACCCACGCCGCACGAAGCGCCATCAGGCAAAACCAGCAACACGCCGCCTGAAAACACGATGTGCAACGCAGGACCCCCGCGTTAGCAGCCGACACGTTACACCGCGGCATGGCGTGTTGGCAACCATTCGTAAAGTTGTGCAACCGCGTGGCGTGCTTACTGCATAATGTCGGGCGCCGCGGTTTTCCGGGTTTTCCCTAAGATCACGCGGTCCGTCCTAGCGCAATCGCACTTCTTTCGTTCCGTCTGGTATCTGCCGCATCGCGTTTCCCGGTCTCTTTGTCTGTCGTCCGGCGCGCAGCCGTTTCGGAGTAAAGTGCATGTCCGCGCTTCCTCCGACACATCTGTGCCGTTCAGCTTCCCTGACCGTTTTCCGTTTCGCGCCCCGCGCTCCTTCAAGGGGCAGGTCGCGCTTGCGCTCGCGGTCGTCTATCTCGTATGGGGATCGACTTACCTCGGCATCCATCTGGCGATCGAGTCGTTTCCACCGCTCATGCTTGGCGGGCTGCGCAATCTGTTTGTTTGCGGGCATCGGGCTCTTCGCGCGATCGCCGTGCATCGCAAGGCCGTGTGGCCGAGCGCGCGGGAAGTGCGCAATGCGGCGATCGTCGGCACCCTGCTGGAGGGGCCTGTCGAGCGGGATGTGATGGCCTATGTACGGTGGGCACCGGCACGGCCGCGGTGATGGTGGCCACCGTGCCGCTGTTCGCGACGATCTTCACCGTGCTCTCGGGACGCGGCGTCGCAAAAGGCGAGTGGTTCGCGGTGGCGCTGGGGCTTGTCGGCATCGTGCTGCTGAATCATGGTGATCCGTCGCCCAAGGTCGACGCTCGGCACGCTAGCGATCCTGTGCGCCGCGAGCTTCTGGGCGGGTGGCGTGCATCTGACGACGCGTCTTTCGCAGCCTTCCGATCTGCTTATGTCGACGTCCTTGCAGATCGGGTTGGGCGGTCTGATCGCAACCGTCATCGCACTGGCGTCCGGCGAGCGGTTCTCGCATGTGGGCGTCGGTGCAGGGTTCTCGTTTGTCTATCTCGTCGTGATCGGGTCGATGGTCGCGTATGTCGCCTATAATTTTCTGATCCACAATACGAGCACGATCGTCGGGATCGTTCGATCTGGTCAACAACGTGGATTGGCTCGTACCGACGCTACCCGCCGGCAACGCGCTGTCGCAAGTGATCCCGAACAAGATTCGCCTGCTGGTGCTGGTGGCGCAGGGCGGCAATATGCAGACGCCGGCAGTGGAATTGCCCGACACGCAGTAAAGCGCTGAACGTTCGCGACAAAAACCCGCCCACGGCATCACCAGGCGGGGTTTTTCACGTCCAGCGACAACTTAATCGCCATAGGGGACAGTCAACGCTGACTGTGCCCCCTTGCCACACCACCCGGCATGCGGGTCCGCACCGGGCGGTTCAGGAAGTTGAGGTCATGAGAG
>JAQFVJ010000366.1 GCA_029439525.1 Caballeronia sp. BR6202001591004 | reverse complement strand
ACGCGTTTGCGGCATCGGACCGTCTGCGGCCGAGCACACCAGGATCGCACCGTCCATCTGCGCGGCACCCGTAATCATGTTCTTGACATAGTCGGCGTGGCCCGGGCAGTCGACGTGTGCATAGTGGCGGTTAGCCGTTTCGTACTCGACGTGCGCGGTGTTGATGGTAATACCACGTGCCTTTTCTTCCGGCGCCGCGTCGATCTGGTCGTACGCCTTCGCCTCGCCGCCGAACTTCTGCGTGAGAACCCTCGTGATCGCTGCCGTGAGCGTGGTCTTGCCGTGGTCAACGTGACCGATCGTACCCACGTTCACGTGCGGCTTGGTCCGCTCGAATTTACCTCTTGCCATGGTTACCTTCTTTCAAAAGTTTGTTTGTCAGTTAAAGCTTTTGGCTTACCGAATTTGCTTGAGGGATTACTTGCCCTTGGCGTTGATGATCGCGTCGGCAATGTTACGCGGGGCTTCAGCGTAGTGCTTGAACTCCATCGTGTACGTTGCACGGCCTTGCGTCAGCGAGCGCAGCGACGTCGAGTAGCCGAACATCTCGGACAGCGGCACTGCGGCGCGGACGATCTTGCCGCCGCCAACCATGTCTTCCATGCCCTGGACGATACCGCGACGGCCCGACAAGTCGCCCATCACGTTGCCCATGTAGTCTTCAGGCGTTTCGACTTCCACAGCCATCATCGGTTCGAGGATGACCGGGCTTGCCTTGCGCATTGCTTCCTTGAAGGCCATCGAACCGGCCATATGGAACGCGTTTTCGTTCGAGTCCACGTCGTGGTACGAACCGAACGTCAGGTGCACCTTCACGTCGACGACCGGGGAGCCAGCCAGCACACCGGACTTCAGCGTTTCCTGGATACCCTTGTCCACGGCCGGGATGTATTCGCGCGGAATCACGCCGCCCTTGATCTCGTCCAGGAACTCGTAGCCCTTGCCCTGCTCGTTCGGCTCGAGCGTGATGACCGCGTGACCGTACTGGCCGCGACCACCCGACTGCTTGATGAACTTGCCGTCGACGTCTGTTGCCGTCGTGCGGATCGTTTCGCGGTAAGCAACCTGCGGCTTGCCGACAGTCGCTTCCACGCCGAATTCGCGCTTCATGCGATCGACCAGAATTTCGAGGTGGAGCTCGCCCATACCCGAAATGATGGTCTGGCCCGATTCCTCATCCGTCTGGACGCGGAACGACGGGTCTTCCTGCGCGAGACGGTTCAGCGCCAGGCCCATCTTTTCCTGGTCAGCCTTCGTCTTCGGCTCTACTGCCTGCGAAATCACCGGTTCCGGGAAAATCATGCGTTCCAGGACGATCGGGTTTTGCGGATTGCACAGCGTGTCGCCCGTGGTCGCTTCCTTCAGGCCGACGGCTGCCGCGATGTCGCCTGCGCGCACTTCCTTGATTTCTTCGCGCTGGTTCGCGTGCATCTGCAAAATACGGCCGAGGCGTTCCTTCTTGCCCTTGGTCGAGTTCAGCACGGTGTCACCCGAACTGACGACGCCCGAGTACACGCGGAAGAAGATCAGCTGGCCGACGAACGGGTCGGTCATGATCTTGAACGCCAGCGACGAGAACTTCTCGTCGTCCGATGCCTTACGCTCCGCGGACTCACCGTTTTCGAGTTCGCCCGTGAGCGGCGGAATGTCAATCGGCGACGGCAGGAAGTCGATGACGGCATCGAGCATACGCTGGACGCCCTTATTCTTGAACGCGGTACCGCACAGCATCGGCTGGATTTCGCACGCGATGGTCGTGTCGCGGATCGCCTTGACGATTTCCGCTTCCGACAGCGCTTCGCCGCCGAGGTATTTTTCCATCAGCTCTTCGCTGGCTTCGGCAGCCGACTCGATCATCTTTTCGCGCCATTCGTTGCACGTGTCAACGAGTTCAGCGGGGATGTCGACGTAGTCGAACTTTGTGCCTTGCGACGCTTCGTCCCAAATGATCGCCTTCATCTTCAGGAGGTCGACGACGCCCTTGAAGTTTTCTTCCGCGCCGATCGGCACCACGACCGGAACCGGGTTTGCCTTCAGGCGGTTCTTCAGCTGGTCATAGACCTTGAAGAAGTTCGCGCCGGTACGGTCCATCTTGTTGACGAACGCGAGACGGGGAACCTTGTACTTGTTCGCCTGACGCCACACGGTTTCCGATTGCGGCTGCACGCCGCCCACTGCGCAGTAGACCATGCACGCGCCGTCGAGCACGCGCATCGAGCGTTCCACCTCGATCGTGAAGTCGACGTGTCCCGGCGTGTCGATGATGTTGATGCGGTGCTCGGGATAGTTGCCGCCCATGCCCTTCCAGAAGGCAGTGGTAGCAGCCGACGTAATCGTGATGCCGCGCTCTTGCTCCTGCACCATCCAGTCCATCGTTGCTGCGCCGTCATGAACTTCACCGATCTTGTGGTTCACGCCCGTGTAGAACAGGATGCGCTCGATCGTCGTCGTTTTGCCGGCGTCGATGTGAGCGCTAATACCGATGTTACGGTAGCGCTCGATAGGTGTCTTGCGAGCCACTTTGGATCCTTTTTCGGGGTCAACGTACCAGCTCGATTTATGAATAAGCCGGCTCGTCCTAACACAAACGACAAACGGGCGAGGCGCCTGAGGAGCGCACCCGCCCTGATTTTTTCCGTTATGCCCTAGAGCGGGAGCTTAGAAACGGAAGTGCGAGAATGCTTTGTTGGCCTCCGCCATACGGTGAACTTCGTCGCGCTTCTTCATCGCGCCACCGCGGCCTTCGGCCGCTTCGGCGAGTTCACCTGCCAGGCGCAGGGCCATCGACTTTTCGCTGCGCTTCTTCGCGGCTTCACGCAACCAACGCATCGCCAATGTCATACGACGCGAGGGACGCACTTCGACCGGAACCTGATAGTTGGCACCACCAACGCGACGGCTCTTCACTTCGACCACCGGCTTCACGTTGTTGAGCGCAACCGTGAACACTTCCAGCGGGTCCTTGCCACCCTTGGTCTGGATCTGTTCAAAAGCGCCGTACACGATACGCTCGGCAACCGACTTCTTGCCGGAGAGCATCAGCACGTTCATGAACTTGGCCACATCTACGTTGCCGAATTTCGGATCCGGCAACACTTCCCGCTTGGGGACTTCGCGACGACGCGGCATGATTCTTCCTTTACTTTTTCAGTTGGAGCTTTTTGCAGCTCCGCGGCCACCAACTAGATCCCCACCAACTAGATCCATCTCACGACAAAACCGGCTTGGCCGGGTGACCACTTACTCGACAGTACCGGCACTTCCGGCACCACCGCCTAAACCGCCTTGCGGCGAACTCATACGACTGAAAGCCAGCAGCTTTTACTTGCCAGCCTTCGCACGCTTCGCACCGTACTTCGAGCGAGCCTGCTTACGGTCCTTGACGCCCTGGGTATCCAGCGAGCCGCGAACCATATGGTAACGCACACCCGGCAAGTCCTTCACACGGCCGCCGCGAATCAGCACGACCGAGTGTTCCTGCAGGTTGTGCCCTTCACCACCGATGTACGAAATGACTTCGAAGCCGTTCGTGAGACGAACCTTCGCGACCTTACGCAGTGCGGAGTTCGGCTTCTTCGGCGTCGTGGTGTACACGCGAGTGCACACGCCGCGACGTTGCGGGCAGTCCTGCAGGGCCGGCGACTTGCTCTTCGTCGTTTCCGACGCGCGGCCTTTGCGAACCAGTTGATTGATGGTTGGCATAGTTATTCCAGAGAAATGATCAAATTCGACGCGATTCCAGACGGGCCAAAGCGTTTCGAAACCGCGCTTCTGACGCTCTCGCTCGGAGGCCTTCGTGCTCGCCACCCCACTCGGCCGTAAGCCAGCTCCGAGACTGGACCAAGAACGATAACTCAATATGATAGGCCGAAAATCCCAATCGGGTCAATACGTTGCTCAGGATTTCCGGCGACCGCGCGCGGCAAGCGTCAATCCGAGCCGACGACGTCCAGCAATTCGTCGCCAAAACGCTCCAGCTTGCGCGCGCCGATGCCCGGAATGTGGCGCAGATCGTCGATCGTATCGGAATCGCTCCGGGCGATTTCGGCGAGCGTGACGTCGTGGAAAATGACGTACGCAGGCACGCCATCGCTCTTCGCTGTTTCCGCGCGCCAGCTGCGCAGACGATCCCAGCGCGCCTTCTCGCGCGGCGACATGCCCGCTGTCGGATCGGCGCGTTCGCCAGTGCGCCCTGACGATTGCCGGCTGCGCACGGGCTTGACGTACTTGCGCAGCGTCACGTTCTGCTCGCCCTTCAGGACGGGCTTGCTGGCGTCAGTCAACACCAGCGAACCGAATCCTTCGTGATCGACCGCGAGATAGCCGAATGCCACCAGTTGACGAAACACCGCGCGCCACTCCGGCTCGGAAAGCGACGCGCCCACGCCGAAGGTCGAAATTTTCTCGTGTCCACGCTGCAAAACTTTTTCACTACGCGTGCCACGCAAAATATCGATCAGGTGTCCCGCGCCAAAGTGAAACCCGCTCGCCCGCTGCACGCGATAGACGCACGACAGCGCCATTTGCGCCTCACGCGTCGCATCCCACGATGCAGGAGGCTCGAGACACGTGTCGCAATTCCCGCACGGTTTGCTCGTTTCGCCGAAATAGGCGAGCAAGCGTACACGCCGACACGACGCGACTTCGCATAAGCTCAGCAACGCATCGAGCTTGCCGGTCTGCACGCGCTTGTGCGTATCGTCGGCATCCGATTCGTCGATCATTTTGCGCTGCTGCACGACGTCACCGAGGCCGTATGCCATCCACGCATTCGCCGGCAGTCCGTCGCGTCCAGCGCGGCCCGTTTCCTGGTAGTAGCCTTCGACACTCTTCGGCAAATCGAGGTGCGCGACAAAGCGCACATCCGGCTTGTCGATGCCCATGCCAAACGCGATCGTCGCGCACATGACGATGCCTTCCTCGCGCTGAAACATCTCCTGATGCCTCTGACGCGTCTCGAATTCCATACCGGCGTGATACGGCAGCGCACGAACGCCTTGCATCTTGAGCCAGTCAGCGGTTTCTTCCACCTTGCGACGCGACAGGCAATAGACGACGCCTACATCGGTGGTGCCGTCCTTGTTCGTGTGCTCGGCCCGGATGAAGTCCAGTAACTGAAAGCGCGCGTTGTCTTTTTCAACGATTCGGTAACGAATATTCGGACGGTCGAAGCTCGACACGAAAATGCGCGCATCGTCGAGCGCGAGGCGATGCACGATCTCATCGCGCGTGATGGCGTCAGCGGTCGCGGTAAGCACGATGCGCGGCACATCCGGAAAGCGCTCGTGCAGAACGGAAAGCTGGATGTATTCTGGCCGGAAGTCGTGCCCCCATTGCGACACGCAGTGCGCCTCGTCGATCGCGAACAGGCCGACTGGCGAGCTATCGAGCATATCGAGAAAGCGCGGCGTCATCAGCCGTTCCGGCGCGACGTACAGCAGATCGATGTCGCCGTTGCGCAGCGCGCGTTCGGTGGCGGCCGCCTCCCCGCCCG
>JAQFVJ010000365.1 GCA_029439525.1 Caballeronia sp. BR6202001591004 | reverse complement strand
GTTCATGATCCGGTGACTTGTCGCATACCGGGTCCGCATTGGCGAGCGCCTGCGTGAGCAGATATGTCTGGCATCGGCAGCCGCCGAGATCGATGGTCTTTTCGTCGCAACTGAGGCACGGCTCCTTCATCCAGCCGAAGCCGCGAAAACGATTGAAGGCATCGCTCTCGTACCAGATCTCTCGTATCGATGTTTCAGTGACGTTGGGGAACGTTAGACCCGGCAGCGAGCGCGCCGTATGGCACGGCAGCGCGGCGCCGTCGGGCGCGATGCCGAGGAATAGTTGTCCCCATCCGTTCATGCAGCACTTGGGGCGCGTTTCGTAGTAGTCGGGCACGACGAAGAAAATCTTGCAGCGGTCGCCGATCTCCTTGCGATAGCGCTCGACGATTGCTTCGGCATACTTCAGTTGTTCCGCCGTCGGCATGAGTTGCGCGCGATTCGCATGCGCCCATCCGTAATACTGCGTGTTGGCGAGCTCGAGATATTCTGCGCCCATATCGGGCGCCATGTCGATGATGCGGCCGATATGCGGCAGGTTATAGCGATGCAGCACGCAGTTGAGTACCATCGGAAAGCCGTGCACCTTGATGAGCTTCGCGACGCGGTTCTTCAGATCGAAGGTCTTCGTATGCGAGAGAAAGTCATTCAACTCCTGCGTCGAGTCCTGAAACGAGAGCTGAATGTGATCGAGGCCCGCGTCCTTCAGCGCGCCGAGCCGCTTGTCCGTCAGGCCGATGCTCGACGTGATGAGGTTCGTATAGAAGCCGAGCTTGCGTGCTTCGCCGACCAGCGTTTCCAGATCGTCGCGTAATAGCGGCTCGCCGCCGGAGAATCCGAGTTGCGCCGCACCGAGCGCGCGTGCCTGACGCAATACATCGAGCCATTGCGCGGTATCGAGTTCGCGCGAATGATTGGCGTAATTCGTCGGGTTGTAGCAGAACACGCAATGCAGCGGGCATCGGTATGTCAATTCCGCGAGCAGCCACAACGGCGGCGGAATCGCGACGCCTTCGTGCTCGGGCTTATCGACGGGTGCGGACAAGTCGATTATTGTTCAATACTCCAGCCAGCCTCGCGCGCGCCGGCGATGAAAGCCCGCACGTCGTCGCCTAATCCCGTCGTGCCGAAAGCCTGCTCCAGATCGGCGACGAGCGCGAGAATATCGCGCGTACCATCGCAACGCAAGAGAATCTCCGCCGCGCTTTGATTGAGTTTCACTATGCCTTCGGGATACAGCAGCACATGCGCTTGCTGCGCAGGTTCCCATTGCAGGCGGAATAGCCGCTTGAGTGTCGGGTGCGAATCGTCGGGTGCTTCGATGGCTTCCTGCACGCGTCGGGTCGAATCGGAATCGCTCATGAGGGGAAGGTCTTTTCGATGGAATCGAGCATGGTCCAGAGAATATCGAGCTTAAATTGCAGGATGTCGAGCGCGCGCTGCTGTTCCGCGCGCGTTCTGAAATGCGCGAGCGTCACCTCGAGTCCCGTGCTCGACATCGCGCTGCGCGAGCGACACGCGCGAGCGGAAATAATGCAGGTCGTCCGGCTCGATCCACTTGTAGTGTTTGGGCCACGTGGCGGGCCGGTCCTTGTGAATCTGTGGCGCGAACATCTCGGTGAGCGACGAACACACCGATTCCTGCCAGGGCGCACGACGCGCGAAATTCACGTAGGCATCGACAGCGAAGCGCACGCCGGGCCTTACGAGTTTCAGCGACCACAGCTCGTCGCGCGAGAGTCCGACGGCATCGCCAAGACGCGCCCACGCTTCGATACCGCCGGGTTGATCTTCGTAGCCGTCATGATCGAGAATGCGCAGCACCCAGCAGCGTCGCGTCTCGCGATCGGGACAGTTCGACATCACCGCTGCGTCCTTCAGCGGAATGTTGATCTGATAGTAAAAGCGGTTCGCGACCCAGCCGCGAATCTGCTCGGGCGAGCCGCCGCCGTTCATCTTCACGTTGAATGGGATGATGGATGATGGATGTGATACGCTGTGCCTTTCGCGTGCAGCTGTGCCTCGAATTCGTCGCGCGTCCACGCGGGACCGTCGTCCTTCACTGCGGTAAAGATCGGACCCGTGGTCGGGTTGATCATAGGTTCATGCATGGCAGACCGCTCCATGTAGATGGCGTCAAAGCTCGAACGTCATGCCGTCGTGAGCGACGTCGATGTCGTGCTCCGACAGGATGCGCCGCTCGGGGCCCTCCTCGATGAGAATCGGGTTCGTGTTGTTGATGTGGATCAGCACTTTTTGTACGCCATGGCGGTCGATCGAATCGAGCACCTCGATCATGCCGCCTGCGCCGCTCTGCGCGAGATGGCCCATATCCTTGCCGGTTTTCTTCGTGATGCCCAAGCGGATCATTTCGTCGTCGGTCCACACGGTGCCATCGACGAGCAGCAGATCGGCCTTGCGCATCGCATCGAGAATGTGCGGCTCGAGTTCGCCCAGTCCCGGTGCATAGAAAGCACGCTTGCCAGAAGCACTATTCGTGAACATCAGGCCGATGTTGTCGCCAATTTCCGGCGCCCCGCGATGTGGCGAATACGGCGGCGCCTTGCTCGATAGCAGCAACGCATCGATTGTCACGCGCGGCAATTCGGGCACGCTGAACGCAGCGTCATCGAGCGCGATACGCCGATCTCCACGCCGCGGTAATGCGAAAGAATCGACGTGATCGGAAAGCCGATCGAGAGGTCCTGCCACACCGCATCGATCGTATAAAGCGGCAAGGGCGTGTGCCGCGTTCGCGCAGCATCAGCATGCCGGTGACGTGATCGATCTGCGCATCTATCGTGATGACGGCGGCGATGCCGGTATCGCGCACGCGCCGGGCAGGCTGGAGTTCAGAATTCGCCGCGATTTGCGCGGAAATGTCCGGCGATGCATTCACAAGCAGCCAGTCCTCGCCGTTATCGGTGACCGCGATCGACGATTGCGTGCGTATCCGCGCGGCGATGCTGCCGCGACGCACGCCGTCGCAATTGCGGCAGTTGCAGTTCCATTGCGGAAAACCGCCGCCCGCCGATGATCCGAGCACGCGTATTTTCACGGCCACATCCTCCGCAAGAGTGCGTCACGGTCGATCAGTTGATGCTTCATGGCGCCGAGAAAATGCAGCGCGATCATCGCGATCAGCATCCACGCGAGATATTCGTGCAGCGTGAAAAAGATGTGCCACAGGCCTTTGTCGTCCCAGCCCCATTGGCAGCGCGATGCCCCAGAACTTCGTTGGAAACTTGTTGAACGATGACCCGAGATAGCCGGTGAGGGGCATCCCCAACATGCCTAAAAGCGCCTGCGTGATGCTCGCGGCGGGCGCGTTGCCATGTTTGCATCGGCGGCAGAGGAGGGCGGCCATAGGCTGACCGTGCCCAGATGCAGAGTAGCACCAGCAGGAAAACGGTGGTGCCGAGCGACTTGTGGAAGTTGGTCAGGGTCAGTTTGAACGGGACACTGCGCGGCAGGCTGCCCATGTAGAACCCGATGCACAGCATCGCAATGGTGATGATCGCAATGGTCCAGTGCAGACCGATCAGTGGGCGCGCGAAACGTTCGTTCGCGGGGTTTGTCGCGTTGGGTTGGGTGGCGCGTGTCCGCGCTGTGCTCATGGTTTGAACTCCTCGTTCAATGGGGGTTTTACTTTTGTGAAATCGAATGCTTATTGGACTGTTCACTAATACATAGTGCTGTGCTGTATGCTGCGGCTTTACGCAAGGTTTATGCCGGAGTTTGGGGTTTGTTGTTGTCGTGGAAAGCAGAGGCGCTTTCCACGACAACCAGGACAGCGGTCAAAAGTGCCCACCCCGACAGAGGCAAAAAAACTCAGTCATCGTACTTGACGTACCGAAAACGCTCATCATCAGACGGTGTCCCATCAAGCGGTCCATTCTCCTTCCCTGGCTGCCAGGAAACCACATCCTCGATGCGAGCAGCAAGCGCCAGATCCTTATCCGAAATCCCCTTAGCGGAATGCGTCATCAACTTGACGATAACAAACGAATAGGACACCGTGAGATCCGGATGATGCCAGGCCGCTTCGGCCAGATGCCCAATTGCATTGACGACCATGAGCGTCCCTTTCCAGCCTTCAGTCTGGAACTTGCGCTGCAGCCACCCATCGACATACCAATGCCTGAGCGGCCCGGTCAGACGCTGCTTGACCTCATCTTCTGTATAGACCTTTTCTACCTGAGCCATGAGTGCGCCTCCAAAGAAAAGAACAGTATGCGCCCGTACCACGATCGTCGCAGACCGTCCGGAACGTACCGTGGTCATCCTGCGTCGGAAACATCATCGGATTCGACATCCGGATCAGGCACGCGCAAATCCTCGCGACGATGATTGATGACGAGGAACACGCTCATCAGCACCAGAAAGCCGCCGACGAGCATCATCGAATTGAGCAGTACTCGCTCATATCCCAGTTCCGACACGTTGATGAACCAGTACAGATAGAAGTCCGACGCGCTGCCGCGCCATAACGTGGCAAACAAATAACACAACGGATACACGAGCCAGAACACGCAATGTCGCAGCGACAAATGAAAACGCGGCACGAACAACACCCAGTACAACACGGCGAGCGCGGGCACGACGCTGTGCAGCGTTTCGTTGACGAGCGCGCAAGATAACCCGAAGGCGTCCATAGCCAGCGCAACAGCGCGTTGTACGCGATATACACGACGACCGCCGTCACGACAGTCGGCTGACTAAAGAAACGCGCAAGCGGCGTTTGCGCGCGCGTGGCGACGCATGTGAAGCACAGCGCCGTGAGCAGCACCGTGAGGTTGGTTAGATAGCTGCTCATGCGCGCAACGCCGTCGATCACGGTCATGCCACGCGCCAGCATGCGCGCCACGGTGATATCGGTTTGTGCAGCAATGGCGAGCCACGCGATCATGGCGCTTGCCGCGGCAAGCGCGAGCGATGTGGTGCTCGGCATGTGCAGCGGCAGTTCGGAGCGATAGTCGGGTCGGGATGGATTCGGCATGAGGCAATTTTATCGGCCGGCGATACACGGCGCAGAAGACCCTCGGAAGATCTTTCGACAAGCAAGGCCTGCGCAAAGGCAGGGCCTAAACAACGTCCTACAGACGTACCTGCGCCATCGGGAACAACGAGGTTGGCAGGCAAGCGCAACCATAATAAGGCGACCAGCACACTTGCACCATTGGAAACGTCCTAAGCGAACTGCTCCAAAACCCGAATATGCGTGGGGCGTGGCAACGATCGCATCGGGCGCGCCGTCATGTCGCCATCATCCGGACGTTACCAATGCGTGCGTTCATTAAGAACCCTTATCAAAATGAAGAAGGGCTGTTAACCCGCGATGAATGCTGTTAACCTGCTCATTGTTTCGACGACGAAAGGGACATGGGTAACCCTATATTCGACGAACTTTGGGCACTTA
>JAQFVJ010000364.1 GCA_029439525.1 Caballeronia sp. BR6202001591004 | reverse complement strand
GGTTGCAGCATCGTTATTCTCCAGTCTTCGCGTCACTGCCACGGCGGTGGCCCGCCACGGCGTGCACCTGCCGGACCACCGCCTTCACCATCGCGACGTGGACGGCGATCGCCACCCGGACGTGCGTTACGGCGCAGACGCTTTTCCGCCACGTCTTCCACGACCGGCCCTTCGTTACAGCCGAGGGTGTCGCCCTTGTAGACCCACACCTTCACGCTGATGATGCCGTACGTCGTCTTCGCTTCGGATGTTGCGTAATCGATATCCGCGCGCAGCGTATGAAGAGGGACGCGACCTTCGCGATACCACTCCGTACGAGCAATTTCGATACCGTTCAGACGGCCCGCGCTCATGATCTTGATGCCCTGTGCACCGAGACGCATCGCGTTTTGCATCGCGCGCTTCATCGCACGCCGGAACATGATCCGGCGTTCGAGCTGCTGCGTGATGGAGTCAGCGATGAGCTGAGCATCCGTTTCCGGCTTGCGGATTTCTTCGATGTTGACGTGAACCGACACGCCCATGCGCTTTTGCAGCTCGGCCTTCAGCGATTCGATGTCTTCACCCTTCTTGCCGATGACAACGCCCGGACGCGAGCTGTAAATCGTGATGCGCGCGTTCTTCGCCGGACGCTCGATGACGACGCGACCGACCGAAGCGTTCTTCAGCTTCTTCTTCAGGTATTCACGAACACCGATGTCTTCCTGCAACATCGCCGCGAAATTGTTGTTGTTCGCATACCAACGCGACGCCCAATTGCGGCTGACGGCCAAACGGAAGCCAGTCGGATGAATTTTCTGTCCCATCGTTGGCTCCTTAATTCCCGACCGTCACAGTGATGTGACAGGATTGCTTCTCGATGCGGTTGCCACGACCCTTTGCGCGTGCGGTGAAACGCTTCAGCGAAGCGGCCTTGTCGACGTAGATGCTGGTGATCTTGAGCTCGTCGATGTCGGCGCCTTCGTTGTGTTCCGCATTCGCGATCGCAGACAGCACGACCTTCTTGACGATACCCGCCGCCTTCTTCGGCGAGAACGTCAGAACGTTCAGCGCCTTGTCGACCGGCAGACCACGGATCTGGTCAGCCACAAGGCGCGTTTTCTGCACCGAAATGCGGACACCCCGATGAATTGCCTTCACTTCCATCTTGATTGCCCCTTATTTCTTGGCCTTCTTGTCGGCCGCGTGACCCTTGAACCCACGGGTCAGTGCGAATTCGCCAAGCTTGTGGCCAACCATGTTTTCCGTGACGTACACCGGAACGTGTTGACGGCCGTTGTGAACAGCGATCGTCAGACCGATGAAGTCCGGCAGAATCGTCGAACGACGCGACCAGGTCTTGATCGGCTTCTTGTCACGCGTCGGTGCAGCCGCCTCAACCTTCTTCAGCAAATGAGCGTCGCAGAACGGACCTTTTTTAGCAGAACGTGTCATTGCTTACTCCTTAACGCTTGTGACGGCGCTGGACAATCATCGTCGTCGTGCGCTTGTTGCTGCGGGTGCGATAGCCCTTCGTCGGCGTGCCCCACGGGCTCACCGGATCGCGACCTGCTGCAGTACGGCCTTCACCACCACCGTGCGGGTGATCGATCGGGTTCATCGCAACACCGCGTACCGTCGGACGGATACCGCGCCAGCGGTTTGCACCGGCCTTACCGATTTGACGAAGGCTGTGCTCCTCGTTGCCCACTTCGCCGATGGTCGCGCGGCACTCGACGTGCACGCGGCGGATTTCGCCCGAACGCAGACGCACTTGAGCGTAGATGCCTTCACGCGCCAGCAGCATGGCCGACGTACCAGCCGAACGCGCCATTTGCGCGCCCTTACCCGGCAGCATCTCAATGCAGTGGATCGTCGTACCGACCGGAATGTTGCGGATCGGCAGGGTGTTGCCTGCGCGAATCGGCGCTTCCGAACCGGACATCAGTTGCGTGCCGACCGCCACGCCCTTCGGCGCGATGATGTAGCGACGCTCGCCATCGGCGTAGACCACCAGCGCGATGTTCGCGCTACAGTTCGGGTCGTACTCGAGGCGCTCGACCTTCCCCGGAATGCCGTCCTTGTTGCGACGGAAATCGACGATACGGTAGTGCTGCTTATGACCACCGCCCTTATGACGCGTGGTGATGCGGCCGTTGTTGTTACGGCCTGCCGTCACGAATTGGGTGTCGAGCAGCGCCGCGTGCGGCTTGCCCTTGTGCAGATCCTTGTTGACGATCTTGACCATCGCGCGGCGACCCGGCGAGGTCGGTTTAACTTTCACGATTGCCATGATTACTTGGCCTCCGCTTCAAAGTTGATTTCCTGGCCGGACTTCAGGCAGACGTACGCCTTCTTCACGTCCTTGCGCTTGCCGTTGAAACGGCCAAAGCGCTTTGCCTTGCCCTTAGTGACGAGCACGTTGACGGAATTGACTTCGACCTTGAACAGCAGCTCGACAGCAGCCTTGACTTCCTGCTTCGTGGCATCCGGCGCGACTTCGAACACGACTTGTTCGTTCTTGTCGGCAACCAGCGTCGCCTTTTCGGAAATCACCGGCGCGAGCAGAACTTGCATCAAACGATGATCGTTTTTGCGAACTTCGCTCATGACAGCAACTCCTCGATCTGAGCGACCGCAGCCTTCGTGATCAGCACTTTCTTGAAGTAGATCAGCGAGAGCGGGTCAGCATAACGCGGCTCGACAACTGCCACGTGGGCCAGGTTGCGCGACGCGAGGTACAGGTTTTCGTCGACCGTATCGGTGATGACCAACACGGAGTCGAGACCCATCGCCTGAAATTTTTCGGCCAACAGCTTGGTCTTCGGGGCTTCGAGCGTGAGCTCTTCCACCACGGCGATCCGGCCTTCGCGAGCCAACTGCGAGAAGATCGAGCGCAGACCTGCGCGATGCATCTTCTTGTTGACCTTGTGCGAGAAGTTTTCTTCCTGCGAGTTCGGAAAAATGCGACCACCACCACGCCACAACGGGCTCGACGACATACCGGCACGAGCGCGGCCCGTACCCTTCTGACGCCACGGCTTCTTGGTGGTGTGCTTGACCTGCTCGCGGTCCTTCTGAGCGCGGTTGCCGCTGCGTGCGTTCGCCTGATAAGCGACGACGACCTGGTGAATCAGGGCTTCGTTGTAATCACGGCCAAACACTACGTCCGATGCGTTCACGCCAGCGCCTTCCTGACCAGTGGCATTCAGGAGCTTAAGTTCCATTATTTCGCTCCTTTCACAGCACGCGTCTTGACCGCCGGAGTCACGAAGACCTTGCCGCCCTTCGCGCCCGGAACAGCGCCGCGAACGAGCAGCAGACTGCGCTCGGCGTCGATACGGGCGATTTCGAGATTTTGAACCGTGACGGTGACGTCACCGAGGTGACCCGTCATGCGCTTACCCGGAAAAACACGACCCGGATCCTGCGCCATACTGATCGAACCCGGAACGTTGTGCGAACGCGAGTTACCGTGCGATGCGCGGCCCGCACCAAAGTTGTAGCGCTTGATCGTACCGGCGTAGCCCTTACCGATCGACGTGCCTTGCACGTCAACTTTCTGGCCGACTTCGAAAATGTTCGTAGCGGTGACAGCGCCGCTCGACAGTTCACCCGCCTTGGCTGCATCGATATGGAATTCCTTGAGGATTTCACCGGCTTGAACGCCGGCTTTGGCGAAGTGACCCGCCAACGGCTTCGTCACGCGCGATGCGCGGCGAGCGCCGAAAGCAACCTGAACGGCGGTATAATTATCCGTCTCAACGGTCTTGATCTGCGTCACGCGGTTGTCCGACACGTCCAGCACGGTGGCGGGAATCGAATCCCCTTCAGGCGTGAAGATACGGGTCATGCCAACCTTACGACCTACGAGTCCAAGGCTCATCGTTTTCTCCATTCCCGACTGCGATTGGTCGAGGCTGATTTACAAATGCCGTTTCGTCACAGAAGACTGGATGGCTATTCTTGCACCTATATATAGGCGCGATTGAAGTATAACAAGGCTTTTCGAATCCTGCAAGCAATCAAAGACTTAGCTCCGTCTGCCGGATTTGCCGGCCAGCGGAGCTTTTGGAACTTACTGCAGCTTGATTTCGACGTCGACGCCAGCCGGCAGGTCGAGCTTCATCAGCGCGTCGACGGTCTTGTCCGTCGGATCGACGATGTCCATCAGGCGCTGGTAGGTACGGATTTCGAGCTGGTCGCGCGACGTCTTGTTGACGTGCGGCGAACGCAGGATGTCAAAATGCTGAATACGCGTCGGCAGCGGCACCGGGCCACGGACAATCGCGCCAGTCCGCTTCGCCGTATCGACGATCTCGGCTGCCGATTGATCGATCAGGCGATAGTCGAAAGCCTTCAGACGAATACGGATTTTCTGGTTCTGCATGACGATTCCTTCAAAAGAGCGAGGCGGTGTTGCACCGCACATTGGGCAAAAGAGCGTGGGACCGGGCGTTCGCGGAGGACCAATGCCCAGTCCCGTTTTTTTACTGCGCTTTTTACTGCATATTTACTGCATTACTGCGACTACGAGTTGAATCGGGCCTGCCCGCAGGCAGGCCCGATATCTTACTCGATAATCTTCGCCACGACACCGGCGCCGACGGTACGGCCGCCTTCGCGGATCGCAAAGCGCAGACCTTCTTCCATGGCGATAGGGGCGATCAGCCTGACCGTGATCGACACGTTGTCACCCGGC
>JAQFVJ010000363.1 GCA_029439525.1 Caballeronia sp. BR6202001591004 | reverse complement strand
CCGCCGACGAATACGTGGCGCGTTATCTGACCAGGCCGCGTCCGCCGCTGCCGTCCACGCGTGATGAGCTGATCGCGCGTTTTCATCTCGAAGCCGAGCGTCTTTCGACGACCGTCGCTGCTGAGGTCTCGTCGCTTGCCGATGCAGCGCTCGAAGCCGCGCTATCTGCGGTCGCTGAATCTTTCCATGGATGTCGTCGCGTGGCCCTCGCTCTCAGGTATGCCGTTCGACACGGCGGGCATTCACGCGTCGTTTCGCAAACCCGAGGACGCCGATCTCACCGGTATCACCGGCTGTTTTTGCGCGACGGCCGAGACCGGTTCGCTCGTGCGTTGTCCGGGCCGGAAACGCCTGCCTTGGGCGCGCTCTTGCCGCAGACGCATATCGCCATCGTGCCGGCGTCGCGCATCGTGGTGGCGCACGAGGACGCGTTCGCGCTCATTTGCACCGAGCTGCCGCGCGCGGTGAACTTCGTGTCCGGGCCCCGGCGATATCGAGCAGACCATCGTGCTCGGCGCGCATGGGCCGTATCGCGTGCATGTGATCGTCGTGCGCGAGGCCTGAAGCGTGCGGCGC
Organism: Caballeronia sp. BR6202001591004; assembly: GCA_029439525.1. Lineage (GTDB taxonomy): Bacteria > Pseudomonadota > Gammaproteobacteria > Burkholderiales > Burkholderiaceae > Caballeronia. Next base: position 3,888 of record JAQFVJ010000363.1, on the reverse strand, counting down.
GCTTCGTTAGCGGGCGTTCTCGCGCTGGCGGTATCGGATGCTTCGGCGGCTACGCTCGACGGCGCCCACGCTTCCCGCGGCGTGGGGCATTCCGTTCATCGGCATTTTGTTGTCGATCGCGGTGTTCCCGCTCGTCGCGGCGACGCTCTGGCATCCCCATTTCGGCAAGATCGCGGCGCTGTGGGCCATCGCGTTTCTCGTGCCGTTCGCGTTTGCGTTCGGCATCGGCACGGCGGCAAGTGTACTCGTGCGTGCGTTGCTCGAAGAGTATGTGCCGTTCATCGTGCTGCTCGCGTCGCTCTATACGGTGGCGGGCGGCGGCAATTTGCACGGATCGGCGCGGCCATGCTGCTGATCCGGCCGCTGTTGCACGCGGACGACAACCGCAAGCACGTCGTGCATGTCGTCGTGTTCTTCATCTTTCTGGTGGCGAACGCGGGCGGCTCGCTCTCGCCGCTCGGCGATCCGCCGCTGTTCCTCGGCTTTCTGAACGGCGTCGGTTTCTTCTGGATCCATCTCGCGCTGCCGATGCTGTTGGCCTGTGTCGTGTTGCTGGCTGTGTTCTACGCGCTCGACAGTTACTATTGGCGCAATAAGGAAGAAACGCGCGCCGCGCTCGCCGATCCTACGCCGGACACGCCGCCGCTCGGCGGCGACGGCAAGATCAACTTCGCGCTGCTCGGCGTGATTGTCGCGCTCGTGCTGATGAGCGGCGTGTGGAAACCCGGCATCGCGTTCGACGTAATGGGCACGCACGTCCAGCTGCAAAACCTCGTGCGCGACGTGGCGCTGCTCGTCGTGCTGTTCGCGTCGATCGCGCTGACGCCTGGGCAAGCGCGTGAAGGCAACGCGTTCGAATGGGCGCCGATCCAGGAGGTGGCCAAGCTGTTCGCGGCGATCTGCGTCACCACCGCGCCGGTCATCACGATCCTGCGCGCGGGTGAGGCGGGCGCGTTCGCGGGTATCGTGCACGCGGTGTCGGATGCGCGGGGCAAGCCGATCGATCTCGCCTACTTCTGGGCGACGGGCCTTTTGTCGTCGTTCCGCGACTCGACAATGCGCCGACCTATCTCGTGTTCTTCAATTTCGCGGGCGGCGACGCGAACACGCTGATGACCACCGACGCCACCACGCTCGCCGCCATCTCGGCGGGCGCGGTCTTCATGGGCGCATCGGCAATGCGCCGAATTTCATGGTGAAAGCGATTGCGGAATCGTGCGGCATCCGCATGCCGGGTTTCTTGGGCTATCTCGGCTGGTCGTGCGCTGTCCTGTTGCCGTTTTTCGTCGTCGTGGGCTTGTTATTTTTCCAGGAGTGACCGATGAGATGAAGAAGAAAGTACTCGTCGCGCGTCCCACGTTTCCCGACGTGATCGAGCGCCCCAGCCTCAAGCAGTATTTCGATGTCGACGTGAACCTGGGCGACGTGCTCCCCGCGGACGAATTCGCGCGCCGTCTCGCGGATCGCGATGGCACGTTCACCGCGGGCGAATGGGTCGGCGAGAACGAACTGACGGGCGCGCCGAATCTGAAAGTTGTGGCCAATATGGCCGTCGGCTACAACAATTTCGACATGCACGCGTTCGACGCGCACGGCGTGCTCGGCACCAGCACCAATACGCCGAACGTGCTCCGAAACCACCGCCGACTTCGGCTGGGCGCTGATGATGGCGGCGGCGCGGCGTGTGGCCGAATCGGACCATTATCTGCGCGCGGGAAAGTGGCAGAAGTGGTCGTTCGATTCGTTCCTCGGCAGCGACGTGTACGGTTCGACGCTCGGCGTGGTCGGCATGGGACGCATCGGGTAGGTGCTCGCGCGGCGCGCGGTCGGCTTCGACATGCGGGTGATCTACCACAACCGCTCGCGCGTCTCGCCCGAGAGCGAAGCGAAATTGAACGCCGAATACGCTTCGAAGGAAGACCTGCTCAAGCGTGCGGACCATGTCGTGCTCGTGCTGCCGTACACGAAGGAAAACCATCACACGATCGGCGCCGCCGAACTCGCGCTGAGAAGCCGACTGCTACGCTCACCAACATCGCGCGCGGCGGTATCGTCGATGACACGGCGCTGATCCAGGCGTTTCGCGACAAGCGCATCGCGGCGGCGCTCGACGTGTTCGAAGGCGAGCCGAACTTCGACCCGGATTTCCTCGTGCTCGACAACGTCGTACTGACGCCACATATCGCGAGTGCGACAGAGAACACGCGCCGCGCGATGGCCAATCTCATCGCCGGACTGGGCGAAGGTCCGCGCGCGGGCAATCCGCCGAATCCCATCAATCCGGACGTACTGAAGAAATGATCGAACTGTTGTACGGCGCGGTCACGCTGCTTGCGATCGCGCTGGTCATCGCGTTGATCGTATTGATCGTCGTGCTGCGGCGTGCGTCGAATGCCGATGTCATGGACGAGTTCGCCGCGCTCGCGGACCACGTCAACGACATGGGTGAAGCGCATGTGCGCGCGCAGGAACGGCTTGAACGTGGGCTGCGCGGCGATATTGCGGAAAGCGCGCGCGTGTCGCGGATGGAGTCGCAGGGCGGCTTCGCGCAGTTTCATCAGACGCTGTCGACGCAACTGGCGAGCACGTCGAGTGTGCAGAACGCGCAATTCGATGCGCTCGCGCAGCAACTCGCGCAACAGAGCCAGCAGGCGCGCGACGAACAGGGCAACGCGCTCAAGCGTTTCACGGATTCGATGACGCTGTATCTCGGCCAGCTTTCCGAGGCGAACGAGCGCCGGCTCGCGGAAGTGCGCGCGACGCTCGAAGCGCGTCTCAAGGATATCGAAGCGAACAACGCCACCAAGCTCGAGGAAATGCGCCGTACCGTCGACGAGAAATTGCACGCGACGCTGGAGCAGCGTCTGGGCGAATCGTTCAAGCTCGTGTCCGATCGGCTGGAACAGGTGCATCGCGGACTCGGCGAAATGCAGACGCTCGCGGCGGGCGTCGGCGATCTGAAGAAGGTGCTCACCAACGTCAAGACGCGCGGCATCTGGAGCGAAGTGCAGCTCGAATCCTTGCTCGAACAGTTGCTCACGCCCGATCAGTACGCGAAGAATGTCGCCACTATTCCGAAGAGCAGCGAGCGAGTTGAATTCGCGATCAAGCTGCCGGGGCGCCACGATGCACCTGGCGCGCCCGGCGATATCGCCACGCCCGTGTGGCTGCCGATCGACGCGAAGTTTCCGCGCGAGGACTACGAGCGTTTGATCGATGCGCAGGAGCGTGCCGATCCGGTCGCGGTGGAAGACGCATCGCGCTCGCTCGAAGGCCGTTTGCGCGCGGAAGCGAAGGCGATCGCGCAGAAGTACGTCGCGCCGCCGCACACGACGGACTTCGCGCTGCTGTTTCTGCCCACTGAAGGTTTGTATGCCGAAGTGTTGCGCCGTCCCGGCCTGAGCGACTTCCTGCAGCGCGAGTATCGCGTGAGCGTGGCCGGGCCCACGACGCTGACCGCGCTATTGAACAGTTTGCAGATGGGCTTCAGGACGCTCGCCATCGAAAAGCGGTCGAGCGAGGTCTGGCAGGTGCTCGGCGCGGTGAAAACCGAATTCGGCAAGTTCGGCGATGTGCTCGCCAGGACAAAAGCGCAACTCGAAACCGTCACGCGCTCGATCGAAGCGGCGCAGACCCGCACGCGTCAGATGGACCGCCGCCTGCGCGATGTCGAAGCCTTGCCGGGAGAGCAGGCGGCAGGCCTGCTGGGAGACGCGTCGTCGCCCGGAAGCGACGACGAGGTCTGACTACTTCGCGGGCGCGGCGAGCTGGTCGAGCGCACGATGCGCCAGTCCGGCAGCACGGTCGCGCCCGTCTTCTCGTAGAAGTCGTCGATGGCGTTCTGGTTCCAGTCGAGCACCCGACCATTCGAACCGTCCGCACTGGCGC
>JAQFVJ010000362.1 GCA_029439525.1 Caballeronia sp. BR6202001591004 | reverse complement strand
AACATGTCTGAAAAAACTGTCAAGGTTCAGCTCGTCAAGAGCCTGATCGGGACCCGCGAATCGCACCGCGCTACGGTGTGTGGCCTCGGCCTGCGTCGTCTGAACTCGGTCTCCGAGCTGCAGGACACGCCGGCAGTGCGCGGGATGATCAACAAGGTCTCGTACCTCGTTAAGGTCATCGGCTAAGCGGCCCCGACCAAGATCCAAGGAGTTGAACATGATGGAATTGAATAACCTCGAGCCTGCAGAAGGCGCGAAGTACGCAAAGCGTCGCGTCGGTCGCGGGATCGGTTCGGGCCTCGGCAAGACCGCTGGCCGCGGCCACAAGGGTCAGAAATCGCGTTCGGGCGGCTTCCACAAGGTCGGCTTCGAAGGCGGTCAGGTGCCTCTGCAGCGTCGTCTGCCGAAGCGCGGCTTCACGTCGCTGATGAAGAAATTCGTCGGTGAAGTGAACCTCAATGATCTGGAAAAGCTGCCGGTCGACGAAATCGATCTGCTGGCGCTGAAGCAAGCAGGTCTGGTCGGCGAGCTCATCAAGAGCGCGAAGATCATTAAGACCGGCGAGATCACGCGCAAGGTCACGGTGAAGGGTTTGTCGGCAACGGCGGGTGCTCGTGCAGCAATCGAAGCCGCTGGTGGCTCGTTCGCCGAGTAACGTGTTTTCGCCGTTACTAGCACTAGCATCGGAGAAGGTTCTTGGCTAACAGCCCGAGTCTCGCAAAACCCGGTCGAAGCGCGGCGAAATTCGGCGATCTGCGCAAGCGTGCAATCTTTTTGCTCTTTGCGCTGGTCGTTTACCGCATTGGTGCGCATATTCCGGTTCCCGGCATCGATCCAGATCAACTGGCGAAGCTGTTCCAAAGTCAGTCGGGCGGCATCCTGGGCATGTTCAACATGTTCTCGGGTGGCGCGTTGTCCCGATTCACGATCTTTGCGCTGGGGATCATGCCCTACGTTTCGGCGTCGATCATCATGCAGTTGTTGTCGATCGTGTCGACGCAGATGGAGGCGTTGAAGAAGGAAGGGCAGGCGGGTCAACGGAAGATCACGCAGTACACGCGTATCTTCACGGTGGTTCTGGCCACCTTCCAGGCGTTCGGTATCGCTGTCGCGCTGGAAAACCAGCCGGCGCTGGTGCTGGACCCCGGCGTAGTGTTCCGTCTCACGACGGTCGTGACGCTGGTGACGGGTACGATGTTCCTGATGTGGCTTGGTGAGCAGATCACGGAGCGCGGTCTCGGCAACGGTATCTCGATCATCATCTTCGGCGGTATCGCGGCCAACTTGCCGAATTCGGTTGGTGGTTTGTTCGAGCTGGTTCGCACCAGTTCGATAAGCATCATCTCGGCGATCATCGTCGTCGCGCTGATTGCAGCTGTCACGTATCTGGTCGTGTTCATCGAACGCGGTCAGCGCAAGATCCTCGTGAACTATGCGAAGCGCCAGGTCGGTAACAAGATTTACGGCGGACAGTCGTCTCATCTGCCGCTCAAGCTGAACATGTCGGGTGTGATTCCGCCGATCTTCGCGTCGTCGATCATCCTCTTCCCGGTAACCATCCTGAACTGGTTCAGTTCGGGTTCGCGTACCAACTGGTTCGCGAACACGCTGCACAACGTGGCCGAGGCCCTGAAGCCCGGTCAACCCGTGTACATGCTGCTGTATGCGTTGGCGATCGTTTTCTTCTGCTTCTTCTACACCGCACTGGTGTTCAACAGCCGGGAAACCGCCGACAATTTGAAGAAGAGCGGTGCTTTCGTTCCGGGTATCCGTCCGGGCGATCAGACTGCACGGTATATCGACCGCATCCTCACGCGTCTGACGCTGGCCGGTGCGATCTACATCGTATTCGTGTGCCTGCTGCCTGAGTTTCTGGTGTTGCGCTGGAACGTGCCGTTTTATTTTGGTGGAACGTCGCTGCTGATCATTGTCGTCGTCACGATGGACTTCATGGCTCAGGTTCAGTCGTACGTGATGTCGCAACAATATGAGTCGCTGCTCAAGAAGGCAAACCTCAAGGGCGGCAACGTCCCGATGCGTTGATTTAGGACTATGGCCAAAGACGATGTAATCCAGATGCAGGGCGAGGTCATCGAAAACCTCCCCAACGCTACTTTTCGGGTGAAATTGGAAAATGGCCATGTCGTCCTGGGACATATTTCTGGAAAGATGCGGATGCATTACATCCGCATCCTGCCGGGCGACAAGGTTACGGTCGAACTGACGCCTTACGATCTGTCTCGTGCACGGATCGTGTTCCGGGCGAAGTGATTTAGAAAAAAGGGTAATATCATGAAAGTGATGGCATCGGTTAAGCGCATTTGCCGCAATTGCAAGATCATCAAGCGCAAGGGCGTTGTGCGCGTGATTTGCAGCTCTGATCCGCGCCACAAACAGGGTCAAGGCTGAACGCCGCGCTTTTGCTTGCGCTTTTTGTTTGAGGAAAAACAATGGCTCGTATCGCAGGGGTTAACATCCCGAATCACCAGCATACCGAGATCGGCCTGACGGCAATCTTCGGCATCGGCCGCACGCGTTCGCGCGGCATTTGCACCGCTGCTGGCGTGGAATTTTCGAAGAAGGTCAAGGACCTCACCGACGCAGATCTCGAAAAGCTGCGTGACGAAGTAGGCAAGTTCATCGTCGAAGGCGATCTGCGCCGTGAAATGACGATGAACATCAAGCGCCTGATGGACTTGGGTTGCTACCGCGGCATGCGTCATCGCAAGGGTCTGCCCCTGCGTGGCCAGCGTACGCGTACGAACGCACGTACCCGCAAGGGTCCGCGTCGTGCAGCGCAATCGCTGAAGAAGTAAGCGGAACTGACAGTTACAGGAAAACGTAATGGCTAAGGCTTCGAACAACTCCGCGGCGCAACGCGTTCGCAAGAAGGTCAAGAAGAACGTCGCCGAGGGTATGGTTCACGTTCACGCGTCGTTCAACAACACCATTATCATGATCACCGACCGTCAAGGTAACGCGCTGGCATGGGCGACCTCGGGTGGTCAAGGCTTCAAGGGCTCGCGTAAGTCGACGCCGTTTGCAGCTCAGGTCGCTGCCGAGTCGGCTGGCCGCGTGGCAATGGAATACGGCGTGAAGAACCTCGAAGTGCGGATCAAGGGTCCCGGTCCTGGCCGTGAATCGGCGGTGCGCGCGCTGCATGGTCTTGGCATCAAGATCACCGCGATCTCCGACGTGACGCCGGTCCCGCACAACGGCTGCCGTCCGCCGAAGCGCCGTCGTATCTAACGTACGGTCGACGCTGCCGCATGTTTCCTGTCGATGCGAAAGTATCGGCGGGTTTCGTGTGTTATGAAGTTTTGACTAAGCCCACCGTTCGGCCCAAAGGGTTCGGACTAGCGCAAACCGATGTTTGACGGAAGGTTGCGTGATCAATATTTAAGGATGCAAAGTGGCACACTATACCGGTCCCAAAGCCAAGCTGTCCCGCCGTGAAGGCACTGATCTGTTCCTGAAGAGCGCACGCCGTTCGCTCGCCGATAAGTGCAAGCTCGACAGCAAGCCCGGCCAACACGGCCGCACCTCGGGCGCACGTACGTCCGACTACGGTACCCAGCTGCGCGAAAAGCAAAAAATGAAGCGTATCTACGGTGTTCTGGAGCGCCAGTTCCGCCGTTACTTCGCTGAAGCCGACCGCCGCAAGGGTCCGACGGGCGAAAACCTGCTGCAGTTGCTCGAGTCGCGTCTCGACAACGTCGTTTATCGCATGGGCTTCGGCTCGACGCGCGCTGAAGCGCGTCAGCTCGTCGGCCACAAGGTGATCCTGCTGAACGGCCAGGTTGCGAACATCCCGTCGATGCAAGTTAAGTCGGGCGACGTCGTTTCTGTGCGCGAGCAGTCGCGCAAGCAAGCGCGTATCGTCGAAGCGCTGTCGCTGGCCGAGCAAGGCGGTATGCCGAGCTGG
>JAQFVJ010000361.1 GCA_029439525.1 Caballeronia sp. BR6202001591004 | reverse complement strand
GCGGCGGGCGGCGTGCCGGATTATCGCGGCGTCGCGCCTGCTTGGATCGCGGCGGCGGATCACGATCCGCTTTACGACGAGGACATTGCTTACGCGGAGAAGCTGGAAGCGGCAAGCGTGCCAATGACACTCATGCGCTACGAAGGCATGATCCACGAGTTTTTCAAGATGGGCGGCTTCGTGCCGGATGTGGCGAAGGCGCACGCGGATGGGGTGAGGGCGCTAAGTGATGCTTTGCAGGATGGGTCCGTTGATTAAGTTCTGAAAATTGTCGGTGCGGTAACTGATTCGGATATCTACGCGATAGGATCGCTCCGATCCATTTCTTCCGCAAGCAACTCATGTCCGATCGTTACGCCGCCGAGCATGGCACGGGACTGGATTCAACCGTCGTCAGGTATTGATATAGCGCGTCGAATCGACTTACCACGACCTTCAACGTCATCAATCTGATCGACGCCTATGGCAGCGGTCCACCGTACTATTCATGCACCACCAACATCGACAAATGGCGCGATCCATGGCCAATTCTGATCGCGGTGGATAGCTAAGTCGTATTATTTGCTGTGATTTGTGGAATTTTGCTCAAGCGAACGCGTCATAGTCCCTACTCGTGCCGAGGCAATCCGTCGCGCACAGACGAATCATAAAGCCTTGACGCAAGTCTGAATACCGAACATCAAGTTGTCAAAGAGTGGCTCTCTCCACGCGCTGTTGATCGCCGCTTCGCTTGTGATCGTCGCGCTGCTCGTCACGTTCAATGCAATGTCGTGAGCATCCGCACGGGTTTCGATAACGGTCTGCCGTACCTCGCGCGCGCGACGAGCCCGAACGCAAGCGCGTGGTCCGATCCGCTGCCTGCACTGATCGCCGTGGATTCGGTCGCGGTACTGATCGTCGCGTGGTCGCTACATCTGGGTGTTCAGGCGCAGGCGCGCGAATCAATCCGATTCGATATCGAACACGACCGCGCGCTCAAATGCGCCCGGCCGCACGATGCGGTGAGAACCGTGGTCACTGCGTTCCTTGACTTCGAGCGACAAGCCGCGCGCCTGAACGCACGCGCAACGCTGTCGTGCTACGCGTGCCTGTATTCCGGCGTCTCGATGAACGCCGTCGACAGCACGCACTCACGCTCGATCGAAATTCCCGTAGATTGCAACGCGGCATCGTCGGCGATGCGCGGATCGCGCAATGTCTCTTATCAGTTCGTCGAGCGACGGCGCTTCGTCCGCGTGAATCAGATCGCGCAAGGCATCGCGCTGCGCGACGAGCTTCGGCCACGGCGTGTTCAGCAGACTGTTCGAGAGGCCGTGCACAACCGGCATCAAGCAGGGCGGGCCGGGCGGCGTATCGGCGCGATTACCGTAGCCCAGTTCACGCCGGGCGAAATCGCCCGTCAGCAGATTGTGAAGCCGTTATATACCGATGCCCGTCATACCGATGCCCGTCGCGCGCGACGCGATTCAGATAATCCATCGGCGCCATGCGCTCGCCCGACAAAAATTCGCTCACCAGCGCGCCGCGTGTGGGTGCATCGGAGCGCATCTCGCTGGGCGCGCGAAAATTCGTCAGCGCGGCGAACCGGCTGTCGTGCGTCACGCCGAGCCCCATGTGCCGCCGCCTGTCAGATCGCGTCCGGGCGAGCACGCCGGGCGTATCAGGCCACCACTGCATCGGATCGGCGTCGCGTCGAAAGAACTCATCGCGATTCGCCGAAAGCGTCAGCAGCAGCGTCGCATCGGGGCCCGACCCGGAATGAGGCTGCCAGTCGAAGACGATCAGACACATGCGTGCGCGCTCACTCGTCCGCAGGGAACGCGTACGGCAGCGCAAGGAACGACAGCGCCGGACTGTCCGCCGAACCGACATGCACCGCCCCGTTATCAAGCGCGGCGGGCTTGATCTCGACGAGACAATCCACGCCGCCGCCTTTCGCGGGCGCCACGTTGACCACCATGCCGCACGGCTGGCCGGGATCGTGCGAATGGAACAGTTCGTCGCCGGGCGGCGCGGCATCGCCGTGGGCGAGCGCGGTGCGACGTTTTATCGTGCCGCGATACTGACTGCGCGCGACGATTTCCTGCCCCGGATAGCAGCCCTTCTTGAAATTCACCGCGCCGAGCACGTCAAAATTCACCATCTGCGGGACGAACTGGTCGACCGTTGCCTGCGTGATGCGCGGCTCGCCGGCGTGGATGTCAAGCCAGTCCCACAATTCGGCGGGCGCGCGTCTGAGTTTCTCGTTGAACCTTGGCAACTGCGCTTCGATATCCGCCTTCGGGCCGACCCACAGAAAACGCGCACGCCGCTCGGCATTCGGCACCCGGATCAGCACCCCGTGCGGGCCATCGACCTTGACGTGCACGCCGTCGGGCATTGCGTCAAAGATCCCGGAGAG